>JAIJLI010000001.1 GCA_022722495.1 Dialister sp.
ATGATTAAAGGAATGGCAGCACGCTCTGCTGAGTTTGTCGAGAGATATAGTGTTGGCATTGCTGATGGTGCAAGTGATTTAAAATAATAGCTTATGAAAGTAGAAAATATCAAGTTCAAGGGTAAACGTCTTGACAATAACACTTGGGTAGAAGGTTACTTCTATGCTGAATGTGGTAACACTTACATCATCGAGGATAGGCAGAGTGAATCAATGCTTAATAGAAATGGGGCACATCAGGTTGACCCTTTAACGGTCTGCCAATTCACAGGTCTGAAAGATTGTGAAGGCAATGAAATTTGGGAAGGCGATATAGTGGAGCGTGAGATATATGACTTATACAAAGGTTTCGTTAAAGCAAAGGCAGTAATCGAATATAGTGTTGGTGCATTTGCAGCTATGGTTAACATAGCACCTTATCCTTTATACTCTCAGGATGTTAAAGTTGTTGGCAACAAATTCGATAAGGAGAAGTAAGATAAAGCTATGGTAGATGTAAGTAATCAGCACTGGAACGAAGATGGAAGCATTACTATTATACTGAATAGTATTGAAGAAGTCGAGGAGTTCGTTGAGTGTATAAATATATTAAATGGAGCGTATGAAGAATAAGATTTTAAACTTAGCCAAGTCAGCCGTTTGGTTCATCTTGTGCTTGCTCGTAGGTGCAGTGATATTTGAGGGTATTCGCTCATTGGCTAATAGCGATAAACCTGCAAAGAGAGTTGGTATATCTGTAATCACAGAAGAAGAGCATGATTATCTGGTAGTGGACACGAAACACGGAGTTTGTGTTATTCATGCTGAGAGCTGCCCTTGTCATAAAAAGAAGTAGCGTATGAGACTTAAAAAGAAAGAAGATATGAAGGGAACATTTGGAGTAATATATAAAATGAAGATTGATGCTTACAATAGCTACTATCAACAAATGAGATTATTAGGCAAGGTAAATGAAACTCTTTCTTTTGATGAATGGGAAAAGAAACATTGTAAATGGTTAAAGTAATAGTGTATGGACAGACAGATAAAGATAATGGATAAGTATTTATCGGTGCGAAGAAAAAGGGTTTTGACCCTCACCGTCAGCAAGCAATGGTTCGATATGATTGTGGCATTATGATAAAAGGAACAGAGGTAAATATTATCCAAGGTGAAATTTGGAAGCCAATAAAAGGTTACGAAGGTTTATATTTTATTAGTAATCTTAGTAGGGTAAAAAGGATTACACCTAGAGGTAAGTTTAAAGAACGTTTATTGTACAAGAGACAAAACGATGCAGGTTATTGGTGCGTATCACTTTGTAAGAATGGAAAAGCAAAATGTAAGCGTGTACATAGATTGGTCGCAGAAGCGTTTATCCCTAATCCCGAGAACAAAACACAAGTTGGGCATAAAGACGAGACTCGGACTAATGATTCTATAGAAAACTTAGAGTGGGTAACTCCGAAAGAAAATTGCAATATGCCGTTACATAAACTGCGTATTGTTAACTCGCTAACGGGGAAAAAGGATAGTTTGGAAACTAAACTAAAGAAACGCAATGCACAATTGGGAGAAAAAAGTCATTTGTACGGCAAGAGGGGCAAAGATAATAGATTTTCTAAACCTATATTGCAATACAATAAAAATGGCGAATTCGTGAAGGAATATGAAAATGCTGAAGAAGCGTATAGAATTACTGGAATAGCAAGTTCGCACATCAGAGAATGCTGCAATGGTTTAAGAAAAACATCTGGAGGATATTGTTGGAAATTTAAAAATAAATAAAATGAAGAAGGTATTAAAACTTACAGTAAACAAAGAATGGTTTTCTCGTATTTTATCGGGCGAAAAAACTGAAGAGTATCGTGAGATTAAGCCGTATTGGGTAGCACGATTGTTTCAAAACAACAGCAATATTGTTGATGTGCAATATTTAGCTTCAAGTTTAGCAGGACGTACGGATTTACTTAAAGGATATATTGATGCACATAGAATTGTGTTAAAACCATATACCCACGTCCTCTTCATCAACGGCTACCGCAAGGATAGTCCACGAATTGAGAAGGAGATTGAGAGTATCACCATCGGCAAGCCAAAGAAAGGCTTATGCCCCGACAAGTGGCTTGATACTGAGTTTTTTATCATTAAATTCAAATAGCGTATGACAAATAAAGAATTTTTCAATGCGTATCGTGGCGAACCTGTTCTTTATAAGGGGAATGATATAGGTGCATACGTGGCTGGGTATGTAGAAGAAAAGTATATTATTCTTGGCTTCTATGACGACAAGGGATGTATTCTCGCTTTTAATACAGATGTGAATGTAGATGAAGTGTATGAATCATACCGATTCGCAAAGTTGAAGTATTTGGAAGTGATAAAACATCAGTAATATGGAAAAAGAAGAAAAATGTTGTGGTAACTGTCTTTGGATGGGACGCGAAGACATCTTAGGCAATGGATGGTGCTACAAAAAAGATTGCGAAACATCTTGTGATAAGGTTTGCAAGAAACATGAATTTTAAACTTTAAATATTTAAATGGAAAATAACAATTTAACATTAGACGAGTATCAGCAGTTAGCTCTAGAGACTGCTATTTATCCTAACCCTATCATTTATCCTACATTGGGATTGACAGGTGAAGCTGGTGAAGTTTCCGATAAGGTTAAGAAAGTGTTGCGTGATAACAATTCTGTTTTTACAGATGAAAAGAAGTTGGAAATTGCTAAAGAGATTGGTGATGTACTATGGTATTGCGCAACACTTTCTCGCGATATTGGATTCAAACTTAGTGATATAGGAAAAATGAACTATGACAAACTTCACTCTCGCCAATTAAGAGGAAAGTTGCATGGTAGCGGTGATAACCGTTAGTTTATGGTATGGTACTCTAAAGTAAAAGGTCTTACAGAGAAAGTAATTGAGTTATATCCCACGATGTCTTCAAGGGAAATAGCAGATGCTACTGGATTTGCCAAGACTACTATAATTCGGTGTGCTGCAAAGAATCATCTTAGGCACACCGAAGAAACACAGAAAAGAATAGATGAATACGTAAGACAACGAAGGTCTTCTGGTAGAAAATCATACGACTATTCTAAATTGAGCAAGAAGATTACTCATACAAGAAAGATGGAATCGTGGCGTGTAAGAAGTGGTCTAGAACAAAATACAAAATATAAAGTTCGTATCACTCCAAAACGCATACAAAATGCGATGTATCATCTTAGGCAAAAGTATGGTTATTTCTATGAAACTGTTGACAAAACTGTATTATACTACGATTCGCAAACAATACGTGTGAAAAACGAGAATTACTATACTGAAAAGTATGGAATCTCTTTTACTCAGGCTGACGAATAATTTCTGTGCATTATTATATGTTTAGGGGTGGCTGCACATCGCGTGCGGTCACCCCTTTTTGTTTATAAATCAATAACCAAATAAAAACATTAGAAAAAACTAAGAACGTTTATATAGCTTTAATTTCCAGTATATCCAACCTAAAAATGCGAGAATGCCTATAAAAAGGCAAACTGATGCTATCTTACCTATATTCAAAAAAACTTTATCAGTCTTTGATAGTTGTTTCTCTACATATACTTTATCTTTCGATATTTTACTTATCACTGAGACTAATGAGTCGCACTTGTTATGATATATCGCCGTACTATCCTTGTATTCTTTAAGACTAGAAATACTATCTCTCAGCGTTTGTACATATTCCTGTGATATTTCGTGATATTCGTAATGGAATCTATCTTCTCCAATTTTATTTCCATTTGCGTCATATTTCGAGGCTGTGCTGTCTCTTATATGCGTCTTCTCTTTTGTGGTGGACTTCACGGATTCCTTATGTGATGCGTTATAAGATTCCAACTCTTTAATAAGCTTTGCGTTAAAGAGTGAATCCCACTTAGCCTCGTTACGTTTATCAGTGATGTATGTCTGTTTTTCTATCACACGTTCTTTCGTCTTACATCTACAGAACATTGATAGAATCAGCATTGCTACTGCAATAGCAATTAAAATTCTTGTTATCTTATCAATCAGTTTCATAAGCTACTGAATTACAATCGTTACTTTTTCTTTTTTATCCCAAGCTGTCTTCATAGTCTGAATGAGCTTGCTTGTCCAGAATCGAGAATCGCTAACCCATCCTTTCTTGTCGTTTTTACCGATAAGAATACAACCCTCTGTGTCTTTTGCGGAGTTACCGCTATGTATGCGTATTCCTTCAAAACCTTTGACATTCAGAAGCAATGGCAACATCTTCTTGAATCTGTTAGAGTAGGTATATACGCATTCATAACTGCCGCTTGGTATTGCAGTCTGCCCATACATCTTCTTCTTCTTGACTTCATCCAAATCCATACTTTGGTTCAATCCTCTGTCTGTATCTTCAAGAGTATTGCATCCGAACAATTTGCCATTCACGTACAGACGGCTAATAGTATAGCCATCCTTTTTCCAAGCCCTATCAATTAGTACTTCCATTTTTGTTTTCCTCCTCTTTTTTATCAAACTCCTGATTCAATCTCTCCAATATCGGTTTCCAATAACTCGGCAATGCCTTCGCAAACTCAAACCTCAGAATGTAATAAATAACTCTGAATGCAACATTCTTAGGGTACGCCTTAATAAGGTTCTTGAACGAATTGCATATATACACATAGCAGAATATATACGTAAGCATCTTAATCACAAATAATGCTTCTGTATTGTCGTCGCAACTTACCATGATTCCATACATGACATACACAATAACAACATACAAGAGCATCTCTAAAAGTGCGTTCTTGAACTTCGATACAGAAAAGTTCTTGCATCGTACAACACTCACGCCGTCAGCTCGCATACCGCAGAAGATATTGAAGCCAAATGCGATAACCAACGCCAAAACGAAGCCTTCCGTTGGCGTTGCAAAGGCAAGTATAGCTGAAAATATAGTAACACCTATCTGCCGAATCTGTGAAGAATCTAATAAATCTGTCATAATCTGTTATCCTGAATAATTAATAAAAATAAAGTTTCGGTCTCTTTCTGCAAAGATAGCAAAAAAAACCGAAACTTCATTCAGAATAACGAAAAACTTTATACTTTTAAATCATGATACGGCAATTCTCCGTTATTCAAGAAAGAAATGCACTCATCGAAAATCTTACGTTCGTAATCGAGCGCATTGATTTTAGGAAACCATTTCTTTATCTTTTCGTCATTGCGTTTTACCATTTCACCCCAAAGAACACACCAATCATTAATTGTGATGTTGTCGTTCTTGACTTCGTGCCAATAATCTTTAGCAATGCCTTTTGTGTGGAGCTGATTAATGAGGCAAAGATGTATATCTGCCATTTCTTCATCAAAATGACACTCACCAATCTCGCCCTGGACTTGCTTCATCATATCAAGCATTACGCTGTCATTCATTCCAACTTCGCAACAATCAGCCATTGTCGCAACACAATTCTTAATATCCTGTATATCGTTGCTTGCCAATATGTTTTCAAATACCTTTTTCATAACCATATATTTTTAGTGTTACTTCAAGAAATATTCTCTGATGTCGTACACACCATCCTTGTCTTTCAACAAATCGAGTGCAAGGTGGTTGGCATACTTAACCAGATGCTCTGTACCAATATCCTTCACGTCTTCCTTGCCGAGTATCTTGGCAATTGTACATCCGTGGTCGCTCACAACCTGATTCATTGCAACGTACAAAGCGTAATCGTTGTAGTAAGGCTTCTCCTCTGTCGCAAGTCCGAGGCTATTCATTGCGTTGAGCCACGTCTGCATATCCCAAGTGGCAGGTGGATTCATGCCGTTTACAATCTCAGATGCCTCCTTCTTGGTGAGATAGTTCTTCCACTTGATAGAGCACAGCTTATCAAGATACTCTTGTGCCAACTCTGGGTGCTTGGATGCCATATCATTCATCATGCAGCGCATCGTGTTGCCGAATACGTGCATATACTTCACGTTGGTTGATGAAGCCATCATTCCATACAGCTCATCAAACTTACTCATAATCTCTTTTGCTTCCATATTGTCTTGTATTTATATATGTGATTATTCTGCTGTTATCAGACTTTTCAACTCCTCAAAGTCAGTTTTTGTAAAGCTGATACTCTTCTTGCTGCCGAACAATATTGTCGTTATAATATTATCAGGCAAATCAATAGACAAAGTACCGCCATCAATGCGACCTTTGACAAATCCGAAATCAAACTCATAATTGCTTATATTCTCCAACATCTGCATGAGGTCTGAGAATATGGTATCGGCATCAATGTTTCCGTCTTCATCGGCGATGAATAGGGTAGCGTTGTCAATGCTCTTGCCCCAACTATCCTTGTGCTTTGCGATGATGTTGTGTGAAGCTCGCTTCATGTACACGGAAGGAATAGCCAGTGCTGGGTTTTCCTTCACCATATCACTTATTCTTGCGTCTGCCCACAAATCAAGCGATGTAAGCAGTTTCTCTTTCAGTTCAGTTACATTCATTTCTTAGTTTCTCCTTTATGTGTTTTAGTGTACCAAGCGAGATACTCTTGCCAAGTCTTGTCGCTGTGGTTAGTCATATAATCGTTGAGCATAGCAGATTTTTGTTCCTCTGCCTGTGCCACCTCCTTTCTCAATCTTTGCATCAAAGATAGATGCTTCTTTAATGCTTCCTGTCCTTGCTGAGTACTCTCAATGCGAGGACGTATGATGCGCAATTCCTCGTCTTGCACTAGCTTAGACACATACTGCAAGCTATTAACGTATTCCTGATTCTGCATCAAGTACTGACGTTGTGCGCCTGTAAGATTGTCCTCAATCTTATCAATCTCATCCCAAAGTGGGGTGGGCGATTGCTGCGCTTGCATATTGATAGATGCTCGCTTCTGCTGTATAGCCTCATACATCTTCTGTAGCTCGGCATCCATCATCGGCGGCTGTTGCTGACTTGTACCCATATCCAATAATGGGCTGTTCCCGAAATTCATCATAATCAATATCTTTAAGTTGGTGATATATTATAGAGAGGTGAGAGGGCATCCACCACGAGGGCAAACACCCCTCACCAACTCATTTCTTTTTAGTCCTTTTTACAGACTTTCTTACTGCTCTGTTACGCTCCTGTAGTGGGAGTAGAAGCTGACTTGCAGCAACAGTAGCTACCATAACCTGTAACTGTAGGTGTACTTGGAAGCACCAACTGTCCCTTAATATCATAAGCAGTCTTCAAATCCATAGCCTGGAGCAAAATCTTCTCCTTGTAAGGAGCAAGTGCTTCCATAACGGCAATCTTAGTCTCCAATGCAGCCATCTTAGCGTTGGTTGCATCATACTGGTCTCTGCCAGCCTTATAAAGACCAAACTCTGCGTCAATCGCTCTGCGGTTTTCAGCGTTAATAGCATCTACATGCGACTTGTAAAGACCGAACTTCTCCGCGATGTCAGTCTCACGCATAGCGTAGAACTTGTTGGCGGTGTCGAGCTTCAAACCGAACATATCGGTAAGCAACTTCACCTCATCAGCGCATTCCTTCTCCATTACCTCAAGTGCTGTAGGAGAAGTATTACTTGCAGTCATACCACCATAGGTGTTGATATTCACATTATCTGGCATACCATTACCAAGTGAACCAAACACACCACGACCATTGCCGTTGAGCAAAGCTAAAGCCAAGCCGCCGATGCCAATTCCGAGGGCTGTTCCTGCCAAACCCTTGCTGGCATACTCTTTCTTTCCATCTTCGTAGATTTTCTTCTCCACGACCTTTGCATCTGTCATTTCCATGATACAATCTTTTTAAGTTATCCTTAATATTAACTAACACTATGTAATCGATTACGGATGCAAAGGTACAAAGAATAGGGAAGAGCAAATATAACTCTATCACACTTTCTTTTAGTGGTTGATTATCAGTAGTTTAAGGTGATAGAAGGTAATATCATAAATAACAAAAAAAAGAGGCAATCACTTACCTCTCTTACTTTTAATGAAGTGCAGAATATCCCACTTCTTCCAATATCGGGTGTGTCCTCGCTTCTTACACTCTCCGTTTGGTATATCGCCCCTCGCTACCATTCTGTTAAGTGTAGCATCAGAAACGTGCAGTTTCTCCTTGACTTCCTCCGTGCTCATCATCGGATTGAGCATGTTTGGAATGATGTCGCACAATCTATCTAGGTCATCATCGCTCATTCCGCAAGCGGTGACCTTCTCTCCATTTCGCTGTTGCTCATCTGCCTTAAAGCAAGCATCACTCAGCGACTTTAAAGCCGTGCCGAGTATCTTATAATTTAGTATCTTTTCCATATCACGCACAGATTTTACGTCCTAACTTACTTCGACTGATAAACATGTCAAAGAATCCGTATATATAAAATATTGCCGTTACTATCATTACGGTAAAGCAAGAATCAATCATATCTTGAGTTGTGTACCAACTCCATTGAACGATGTGAGCAGCATTGATGCCGAAGAAATAAAAGAATGGTATTCTGTATCTCCAACATAGGAAGAAGAACCTGCTTGCCAATATCAAAACCATCGGCAAAACATACAACATAAAGTAGATGAATAAATAGCAGGGAAAATTCTCATTGTTAGTTATGAACATTTCACGAGGATGCTGCGAGAAATCCCACATTCCGTATGCATGGAATAACATGATGGTGATGGGTACGTACTTGCAGAACCATCGAAAGAACTTCAGTATTCTTCTGCTATACCGATTTCCATGCTTCATAATCAAGTCCATCAGCTCGGTAACGTCCACATTCTTTAATAGCCGTTGGACTTCGGCTTCGTCTTCTTTAGTCATAATTCGTTGATTTTAAATGTTGGTTCATAAGTTTAATGGTGCAAAGATACGCATTTTTTAAGATAAATGATTGGTTTTTGATTGATTTTCGTGTTAAACTTTATAAAATGTAACAATCCGTAAGTTTCGTTACCACAGCTCTGTTACCATTTATGCTGTTTTTGGTAACAATAGTGTTACGGTAGCTCGTTTGTCTCCATAACAACTTCTCCGTCTCTCATATAAACCTCAACCTCATACCCTTTATCGAGAAGCAGGGTGATTTCCTTCTCGGTCGGGATTATTTCTAACCTCTTCTTCATCTCTCTTATTGATTATATTCTTGGCAATATTCATAAAAACCGCCTTTTCTGTGTATTTGTATTTAAGTTTTACTACATCGAAATGACCCTCTATATAGCAGTATTCGTAGAATTTCGGTGGCAACTCTGACATTATCCTTCTCTTAGTCGCATATTCATTGTAATGCGCCATAATACCGAGGTATGAATTGACAGAAACAATATTCTTCTTGACATCATCAATCATTCCCATTTCAGCAGCCTTACCTAGTCTTTCTACGGCAAACGCAAAACTGTTGATTGTGTGGTTGGCAACATATACTCTGCCTGGCTTGATTATTGCACCCGTAAACTGAACGCCCTTAGAGTAATGCTGTAAATAGAATTTCTTCTCATTGAGTCTTAGACCCAGCTTTCCGAGTTCTGTTCTGAGCATAGGGATAATAGATAGAAGTTTCTCCTTATCCTTGCTTACGAATGATATATCATCCACATACCTATTATGTCTTACACACACGGCATCAATCTTCCAGTCGATGGTATTCAGCAAGAAGTTGGCGAATAACTGAGCGAACAGATTGCCGATAGCAATACCTCTGTCTTCTCCGTTGGTAAACAGCGATTTTTCTTTTGGTATAAAGTTCCACATCCACAAAGGACTTCTTCTTTCGCAGTTGGTTTCTGGTCTGTGCATAACGACAAGATTACAAAGCCATCTAAGGTCTTCTTTATCGTCTCCTTCATAGTGCTCCACAATGAAATCATCAACCATCTTCGCTAGCTTAGATTTGATGATACTCATAAAGAATCCCTTCAAGTCAACCTTCATTACATAGGCATCCTTGGTATAGTTCTCGCTCTCCGCGCGAATATCTTCTGCTAATTGAACAACACCAGCAAGCTGTCCTTTTCCTTTGCGGCAGTTGTATGTTCTGCTGCAGAATATCCGTTCGAACAATGGCTCTAGCCTCAATGCTATGTAATGATGGATAACCCTATCCCTGAACTCGCCTGCAAACACCTCTCTATAGCGAGGATAGCGGACGACAAAGCAGATAGATTTTCCGATTCTATACTGACGTGAGTTAACTTCATTCATAAGTTCAACAAGGTTGTGAACATAATCAAGCTCGAACTCCGTAGCTCCGACTGTGCTCCGCTTCCTTTTACGGCAGTCTAAATATGCTTCTAGTATCGTTTCAAAATCTATCATTTACTATTTTTCTGAATACGTCTTCTTTATTAGTGCTGAGACTGGACGAACCCTGAGCTGATAGAAATTATAGAGGAGGCTCACGTAGCCATCGGTCAGAGTCAAGAGCCAAGCGGTGGTCGCCGAGTACTGGGTTATCACTACATTATCTTGTTCTTTACCATATATGATGGTAGTAGCCCATTTATTCGGAAGACTGTTCTCCTAGTTTGGCTTACCTCCCTAGCACTGACTACGTTCGCTCTCTGACCTCTTCAAGGCTTCGATGAGTGAACCCTTCCACGCTGTGCTTTGCCGTCCTACACTATCCATCAACAGAAGCAGATTTGCCAATTTGCACCTGCCTTTAATCCACTGATGTTCTCCTGCTATTTCTATCAGGGTATTCAGTAATTCCAGGTTTGATTGCAGTTCGACAATATCAGCAATTCTCATTTTCAAATCCTTACCCATATAAACCCTTGCGATAATATGCAGAGAATCGATAGCCGTGCGCTCGATTCTATCTCCAACAACATATCGCTGTTCTTTCGGGAAGTCCTTGATGATATAAATCACCTCGTTCAGAAACTTCTTCATGTCTCTGTAAATTCTTGTCTTGCTTGCAATCTTTGCCGTCATTATTGAATACCTTTCTTGGTCATAACTTGCTTCCCCACGCCCTTAAAGGCGTGGGAATGAAAAGAACTAACTACTAACTAATATGAAAATGCTGAGACTGGACGAACCCTGAGCTGATAGAAAGTATAGAGGAGGCTCACGTAGCCATCGGACAGAGCCAAGAGCCAAGCGGTGGTCGCCGAGTACTGGGTACTAGACCAATACCAATTTTGCTGCAGCTGTGTAGCGCCACTAATCTTTGATAAGGCATAGTTAATCTTATCAAAGTTAGCCCAAATCATCACCAGTTCAGCCAGCGATGGCAACCACCATTTTCCTGCGGTCAGACCATTGCCGTTGGCATTTACACGTGCATACTTGTTGCAGAAACCAGCGGCATAAGCCTCTGTATTGGTAACATTGCTCGATGTGCTTCCGTTGATGATAGCGGTTGTATTTGCTCGACCAGCAAAATCATTCAATGCGGTCATTCTATCGCCAGTCGTGGTAACTCCGCTAATCTGTACCGAGCCAGACGTATCTGATGATGACACCGGCTTAGAACTCCACTTTTTATCCGTCCCTTCCGTTGGAGCTACCACGAGATGTCTCCCACCTTCAACAAGGAGAACGCCTTCTGCAACTTCTCCACTATTCTGATAAGATGCCCAAGAGTTCACTCTTACGGCAAGAGGAAAGTTATCGCTCTTTTTATGAAACATGATGAATACACCATCGTACAGCTGACCTATATCTGCTCTGATGGCATCCTCCATCGTTGCCTTACTGGCATTGGTGATGGCTTGCCCGTTAGCAGATAGCCAATCACTGATTTTTCTTGTTCTTATAGCCATAATATTATGTCTTTAAAATGATATTATTACTTATTTCCCTTATCTGCCGATGCCGCATTACTGATAGCGGCATTCACTGCATCAATGAAGCATGGCGCGGTGGTGCGCTCAACGAGTTCCTTGATGATTCTTATTTCATCATCGGTGTACTCTGTGTCATCGTTGCCGTTCCACATCTTCACGGCAAGAGCCTGTCCTGCCAACCCAAGACCTGCTCCCTGCGAGTAGATAAGATTGGCAATCTGCTTGCGAGCGTTAACAACCTGACACTGATTCTTATCGAGTGTCATAAATACTTCCAAATGTTCAAATTTTATTTTCATATATAACTTATTTTAACTTACCACATAACTTACTATCCACTGGCTACCATTATACCATATCCAACTTACCTGTCCTCTCGAATCTGAGTTCCAAGTCGTGCCAGTAACGGTGGAACGTGCATCGTAGATACCTTTGCTTGACGAAAAAATCACCCTACCTCCTCGCTGGATGACAGTATAGCATTGCCCGTATTTCGGAGAATATGGCAGCGTAATTGTGATTACCGAGGAATTGTAGCATTCAATCGTGTGGTCATACTCAGTAAGAGTGTAGTTCGATGCTATACTAGCAAAAGATGGTCTAAGACCTGCTACATCTCCGTTGTTTATAGCGATAGCGTGGCTTTTCGTGCCGCCCATCGCAGACAGTTCAAGAGCTTTTGCCGTATAGCCAGACGTACCAATAACTGATATGTACGCAGCACTTTGGTCTGTATTTGCACCTTTTGGTGTATTTAATATTATACGCAACGCTCCGTTAGTCCAAGACGGTGTACCTTCGGTATCTTCGGTATTGCCGAAGAAGAACTGCGCCCCATTCCCCGGAACGCCTGTAGATACAGATATACCTCGCGAGTTCAACGAAATACTCGATGGTGCACTGAAATTTATAACTCCTCCGTAGTTAGCGTAAAGTTCGTAATAACCTCCCTGCGATCCCCTTATGATGAAAGAGCCAATGGTTCCAGCTGTAGCCTTTATTGCGCCACCACGTGTCACTGCAAAGGAAGCAGAATTCCCATCCTTACCACCAAGCCAAAGACTCCAGTCGTTAACATCCTCAACCACTCTGAACGATCCAAACATCGCACCATTTGATGGAGTGTACAGGTTAATCTGATTACTTCCGAGCATATTGATGGTAGCATTCTCGGCAAGGAGAAGCTGCGTGGCTATTGACGTGTAATTGTTCATCAGCGACCAGTGTCCGTCAGTCACGTTAGGTGAGGAGGATGTATAAGTACTTGTACACTGATACCACTTTCTATTTATGCATACAACATCAGCATACGCTTCTGCACCCGAACCCGAAAGGTATTTGTACTCACCCGATTCAAATCCGTCATGCTCACGCATCAGAGCACCCTTCGTTCCTCTTGGTCCAGTTGGTCCAGCTGGTCCCTGCGGTCCTTGTGGACCAGTCGCACCCTTATCTCCCTTGTCCCCTTTATCGCCCTTCTGACCGCTATCGCCCTTGTCTCCCTTCTGTGAAAAGGATATGGAGCCTGTTACCGATGCCAATATCTTTACCATAAGCAACCTTATTTAGTTCCTGTTATAGAATACACCGCACCCTTATATTCTCTGATACCAGCTTCGGTAATCGTGAACGTATTGCCCGACTTCGTGATAGCAGAGTTGATAGGCACGCCAGCATTGGAATAGAGAGACATAGAAAACGTTACTCCCGTCTCATTAGCCGTTGAACCTCTCTTGCGCATATATGGCTTATACACAATCTTGCCACCTGAGTTCTGAATGAAGTTCTCGGCTACAGGGTTGTCGTTGCCGTCCGTAGGGTTCGGATAGAGAATATACTCGTCCGACACGTCATTGATTGTCTGTGTGTCGGAAGCGTAAAATTCGTTACTCTTGTATGCCTCGCACTTAACGATGATGGAAGAATCCACGTCCGTCTCATTAACAGTGAATGTTGCAGAAGTACTATTCTGTTTGAGTGCCCATCCGCCGCTAGCATCTGGCAGATACCACTTGAACGTGTAACCATCAGACGTAACCATATTTCCGTCCGTAACCTGCGCCTTGACAGTACAAGTTCCGCCCTTCTCCGTGATGGTGAAGAGATTCTGCGATGATGTTGCTATGATGTTTACTCGCTTGGAATCGGTCACACCTTCGGCAATATAAACAGGGTACATCGCTTGGAGTGTTACGCTCGTGTTAGACATAGAAACGCTGACCTTACAGATGATGTTGAACGAATCTCCATCATTAATATTGATAAGGTTCTTATTCACTGTAAGTGTTGGGTTTCCGTTTGCATCAGAGCCTTCCGTAAAATGACCTGATGTGCCACCAAACGTGTTTGTGGATACGTGAGAAGCGTTGAAAGTCAGTGTTACACCTGCCACAATCCAAGTCGGAGTACCTTTAGAAAGGTTGAACGAATTGCCAGCACCCTGCTCTGCCGAATACGCCTGCATTGCCAACTTCGGATTGGTCGCACCGCTCGCCTCGAAGTTAGGAACAACGTTGGAAGGGGATGCAGGGTCACCGTCATAGTTCTGATAAATATCTCCTGTGGTACATTGCAGGACAGAATGTAGCGTAGTACCATTGCTTGTGACAACAATCTGTCCTGTTACCGTAGCTTTACTCATCGTTTACCTCACTTTCTTTTTTAGTGTCCGTATTATTCTCGGAAGGTGGATTGATGTCACCCCCAGAACCGATATAGTCATTATCTCTAGTATCACCCTCGCCACCAAACTCAATAGGAGTGTAGCAGTAGGCAGAAGTATCAGTTGTTCCGTTGATTTCCGCAAGGGCATCGCTCTCCGCTACAAGCGAGCCACCGACATTGGCTGCTCTTTCGTTGAGATTCACACCATCAACACCATTCAGCTCACTCTGATAAAGCAAGCAATTTCCGTCACTTGTCATCGTAAGCGGAACTCCGCTTCTGATGATTTTCTCAGCAACCTGCTTCGTAACCTTTACGTAGTATTTCATAATCGTATATTTTATATAAGTTCAACAATAATTAGATACCCTCATCAATCTCCCTTGATATGATATAGTTTCCGTTCTCATCCACAAGGGCATTTCCGTTCTCGTCCACAATCAGCTCGTAAGCACCTCTGTCTTCAATAGACAGACGAATGCTTTTCTTGGCTTCGAAAGGACACAGGAACGTCTCGCCATATCCTAGCGTTTCTGCACTCTGTGTCATTGTAGTAACGCCATTGTTCGTGATCTTGCCGTATGTTATCTTCTGCCACTTAGCTCTCAGTACTTTTTTCCACACGGATGGCTCGATGACTCCGTTGCTGTCACTAACCACGGCTTGGCAGACAACAGATGTCGCATCTTCATTGAGTCCGAAGCCGTCACCGATGAACTGAGCCGTGAGCGGCGGAATGGTTCTGTTGATGTACGTAACCTTTCGGGCATCGGCATCACGGGGAGACGAAGGAATACTGCCGCTATAGATATAGCACGCTCTCAACTCATATCCGATGCCTTCGCCTATCATATCGCAGTCGATGGTAATAGAAGAAATCTGTCCGTTCGCGCCCTTTGTCATTGCGGTAATCTCGTAATTCTCGGCATCATCAACGGAAGAAATGAGCTGTTTCGTTCCGTTGTCAAGAATGCGATACCACCATATCCTCGTCTTGCCGTCTGCCGTTTTATCCTTAGCTCCAACCATAATCCTTGCAGTAAGGGTCTTAGATGCAGCGTGCTTGATAGGATTCCACAGCACAGTAGGTGGACTATCCAGCATAATCTCCGCTCTTGCGTTAGTGCAGTCTTCAAGATAGAGAGCCTTGTTAGCCACGAATGTGTACTTATATCCGCAAACTGGGTCTGTCCAACTCGCTTCAAATCGCATTGTCCGAGCCTTACCCAATACAGAGTTCTGCTTAATGTAGAGAGTTCCCGTATCCGTTCCTTCCCTCACGGCTTCATATCCTGCCTTCACACTTGCATTCTCACTCGTGGCTACAACCACGATGCCGCTAGATGTTACCTCAGACCACTTGAATGAATCAAGACGGCTGTTGCAGGTCGTCGTCTCTCCTGGGTTATCGGGGTCGATGAGATAGCAGGCTGGAAACATCGTACAAGGGCGAATAGAGAAGTCTGGAGAGAATGAGCCTTCGATACCATCATACTGCTGTCTGTTGATGATATTTCCAACTATTTCTATGCTGACGGACTGAGAGTAAGCCGTAGGCTGTATCTCCATCATCTTGTCAACACTAACCGCTAATTCTTTAGCCATTTCTATTTATTTTAAAAGTTCAACATTAATCAGAAACTAACACTCACATCCTCGGAATACATCGTCTCACCATCCTTGATTTGCGCTTCACATTGAAATGTTACGCTACCTATCTTGAATGCTGCACCGCCCAAATCTTCATAGGTCAAATCAGCCGACAATCCGCTGTTGGCGTGAGAGAGTGCCCATTTGTTGTCTGCCGCTGGGTTTCCGCTATCTCTAGTCCACACAATATTAACCATGGAGTCGGTCACGTCTTGATTGTAGAGTCTTCCAACCACTGATAGAGTAGTGAAAACCTTCCAAGAGCCATCAGCATTCGTTGCCATAAGGTCGTTCAGGCGAAAGTTCCACAGCTTCGATGATAGCATTTCGAGCGTGAAGTAAGGATTGCCTTCAACGAATGCCCAAGCGGTAGATGAGTATGTCGGCGGCTTTATTGTCTTGTCTTCGAGGCATTGCCACTTACAGCCGAGATAATAGACCGTATCAATCGTTCGGTCGCCATTGCGGTAAGGGTTATCGCCTTGCGCCACCGCCAAGCTCCAAACTCCTCTGTCTCTTGTCGTGTAGATTGGGTTGCCCTGATAGTCTATCTGTTGGAATGATGCTGCCATCATCCACTTAGCATAGAAAGCTCCATCACGCTTGTTGGCGGTAGGGAAGTCTTGGAAGAGGAACGATAACGCATCTGGCAGCTTACCCATCGCAAGAGAGTAGTTCGTCTTGTCGATGATAGGTTTTGTAACGTGGTCGAGCCATACAAGCAATCCTTCTGATGAGGATATATACCAGCAGCTCTGTCTGTCTTCGTCCACCGCATTTCCCCAGCGTATCAGCCTTGCAAGCTCACAAGGTGGATAGTTCTTCTTGCTAGGACATTCATCATCGGGATAGCATACAACTGTGATGGTGTTCGTTACCGTGTTGACCGAGAGCACTCGCAGCCACATATCATAATACTTGCCATTTTCTGCCAAGGTATTTATGGAAGCCAAGACAACATCGTTCTCCTTGAATGCCGTGAAGTCATTATCCCATCGCTTCTGAAGCTTCAAATCATAAGTCACGTTACCGTCTTCCGTTGTCGCAGGAATCTCCACTACCGACTCAACCAGACCACTTTCCGTAAAGACAAAGTTGCTTTCCATTGCCGTCTGCCTGTTGGTAATAAGCTCCTTTGCGATGATAGAGCTTCGGGATGTGATGCTCTCAAACTCCGCATTGCCCAATCCGTCAATTCTGCCGCCAGTACCGAGGAGCATTCCCTGAATAAACTCCCCGAAGGTTGCACCTTTCTTGAACTGAGATAAGTATTCTGCTGTCAATCCTTGCAAGAACTTCTGTATCTTCTCCCAAGTTACTGTGCCCTTTGCGGTGTCATCGTTTAATTTAGAGAGATACATCTTATCGGTTATACTAGCATTAAAGCTATTGGTATTACTACCACCAACCATACTAGATAGAGATTTAACCGCTTCTCCTTTTACTGCATCAATAATCTGCTTTGTATCACTCTTTGTAACTTCCAACGAATTTACAAGCTCAATTTCAACTTCTGCCAGCTCATCGTTATCAACCTTTACTGAATAGTTGCTGACGAAAACTTTGTGACTAATAAGATTTCCATCGTTATCATAATCACCTTGTATCTGAATTGACAGTTTTGCATTCTCGTTTAACTTGCTTGCAAAGTCAGGATTCTCTTGCAAGAATATGCGAGAAAACTTAACAGAGTAGTTAAATTGGTCTGTATTGTTTTCGCTCATGTGCTTGACAAGAGCATCATCTAGTCTTTTTTCTGCTGCCGTTACAAGAACCTTTGGTGGTTTGATGCCTGTGATGACAAACAAATCTCCCTTTTGCGGTTTAAAGCCAGCACTCGCGTTTGGCATTACGATACCTAGTGTTGATGTGTCCTTCTGAACGCAAATCCAAAGTTCTTCTTTCGTTGAATCTTGGTTTGATTTGTTATCCTCAACGTATGTGTCGTTAAGTATATAATCACCTTTGCTATTCATTTTTCCACTATCTGACTTCAAATTTCCATTTCCGTCAGTAAGTACATTGTTATAGCACTTATTATTTGCACTATCCCAATAACACCCGATAACAAATGAGCAAGCAGGACATCCATTACTCTTAATGAGATTTATCTTTGCTGATTCACTAGCCAAAGCATGAGCAAATAAGTCAAATCCAAAATCACCATTAAACTTATGCAACTTTATATAGAAATAGTTATGAATATGTTTTCCATCACTATCCTTTACATCGCTATCTTCTTTATCAAAAGCAACATCTGCAATCTCTCCGAATAACTGTCCTTCCGCATTTACAATTCCCTTGATAGTTGGTTTTATACCATCAAAAGTAACAGTTCCTTGATGAGGATTTCCTTTCTTATACAAGTTTACAAACTCGTAATATCCATTACCGCTTGGCAACTTGTGGGTGTTATTCAAAGCGTAATAGAAACGCTCTGCACCTTTCGTGTTGCGATATATAGAAGGCATAAGTACCGATGATGGTGCAATCCATACTCTATCAGTAACTATTGCCTTTACTGCATTATCCTCAGTTCCAGTATAAACCTTATTGAATCCGTATCTGTCACCATCTTTTACAAATTGATAGTCATATTCAATGCAATTTGCCTCGCCGATTTCACTTACATTAATACCAGCATCACCATAAGGAATGTACTTGTCTCCATTCTTCCATTCGTATTCCGATTTTGACTCGTATAAGAACTCAATACTTCCGCTAAAAGCTGCATTCCAACTATCCGCGCCATAAAAGTCATTAATGCCAGCACTATTTTTGTACACCTTGCATTTGTAAGAAAACTCAGATTCTATAGATAATGTGAAATCTCCATCCTCTTCAAATGTGTATGTAGCAACACTTCCAAAACTCGTCTTATTAGAGATAGTCTTGTACAACTCTTTTCCTTTGAATATATATATGCTCTTGACGGCATTACCAACGTTTGTTATATAGTCTTTTCTCGAAACAGAACTATTTAATTCGGAGATAAAATTCAAGTTTGTCAAATCTACCGACTGCCCCTTAATCGCGCTGATTGGAATACTAAACGAAAATCGACAAGTAACCGTTGGGTTAGACTGATTATCAGCTTGTGTTAAGTTAGATGGAGTGGTAAATCTATCGAATGTATGTGAGCTTACATCTACACTTCCATTGTAACTTTTTCCTTCCTTGCTTTTATAAAGGATAAGAGTATCATTATATCTTGAATCTTTAAGGAACTTTGATAATTCTACACTAACTTTATCCTTGCTGATATTCTCTGTATTGAACACTGCCTCGCCAAACTCGTCATCATTAGGATAATAATATGGCAGGTTATCAGATGAACCGTAACCTGTTATCATATCAACTATCTTATAGTTCGCATTCTCCTTAGATACAGATATAAGGGCATCACTACTACCATATTTAATAGGTGTATCGGTTAAGTCGTGCTGTACCTTTCCGACATGACAAACGTTGCCAACCCAATAATAATCAAGCTCAAAAGTTGTGTTGATAAGTTGTAAAACATCAGTCAAATATTGGTCTTCAAATGATACTTCCTTAACTTCATCTGTTCCATATCCTTCGTCAACAACAACGTAATATCCCTTGTATTCTTCTGTAGGACGATACAATCCACAATATGCCATTGAACTATTGATGCGAGCAACAAACTCATGGATAGTTCCACCAAACGTGAACTTTGTCTGATTTGAGCGGTATCTGTCTTTGTTCTGTGTATCAACATCATCAACGACAACATCAAAGAACAGAGTGTTATCAAGCAATTCTCTTCTAGATGTGAAAGTGATTTCACACTTCCACATTCTAGACGAATTATCCTTTGTAGAGTTTGGCGTATAGGACGCAAAGAATCTATCGCCATTGTACTCCACGAACTCTTCCTTCTTCCATTGCAAAGGCTCAGAAGAATATATTGTAGCAGTAAGGGTAGGAGCACCACCCATACGCTTTGCATCGTAGGTATATGATGATACAATAGCAGGGTTAGCTTCCGATGGGAACAAACCGATAATTTCATTACCAGTGTTCTCATCGTAAGCCAACTTTTGTATGTATAATGATTTTGCCTTCATGTTTATTCTTTATTGTTGTCTGTATTCTTTGTCCTTGCGGTAATCTCAGCTTGTTTTTCGGCACGTTCATCTGCCTCTTCTTGCTGAGTCTGCAATCTTACTTCCTCGTCAGGTGCAGAAACAGTATTCTTTTCAACACCAGTCTTAGTAGAAATCAAACCTGCACCGCTCAATGTACAAAGCATCTGATTCCATGCACTTTCATCGAATGGCTGCCAAGGCTTAAATGATGTACTGATTCTCATCTGCTTAAACTCAGTAATTGCAGTAGGATTCTCACCGCTTGCAACCAACTGCTTTGCCAGTCCTTCCTTGAATAGTCTTGAATGTTTGCTAACGAAATTCTGCCATTCAATAGCTGCATTACTAGCCTCCTCAATATCCAAAGAGCGCGTCATTTGAATTGCCAAACCGCTTATATCGCCACTAGACTTAATATCCTTCGGCAAGATAAATGTACATCCTGTAGCAATCTGCAATTGGTCGAGAATTGACTGCATGAACTCAATCATGTTTTGTGGAGAAGGTGGAGTTTTGAACTCTGCACTACCATTTCCCTCAATGCTTGTATCATTCAGAATTATAGAACCAGCAATCTTCTTTGCGGTTTCATTGAGCTTACCCTTGATGTAAAGGATTCCCCATCCATGTCGTTTCTGGATGACCGCAAACAGATTATATATAATCTCGAATAGCTCGATAAGGTCTTGACCGTTATTCCAAGCAACATCACCACGTTTTGTAATAAGTGGACTTTCTGAGAATCCATGCACTTCCTTGCTTTCCAAACACCATCCTTTCAGTACTTCGTTTGTATCAACGTCTTGAACGAATACATCTGTGAAATGATAATGATATGTCTTATCGTATGCATCAATGTGTCTTATATTGTCCTCAGTACGATAATACACGCAATCAAGAAGCGGTTCTCCGTTATCGTCTTTATGGGTGATAATCTGATAGCCATCTTCATACGAGAACAATCGGCATTTCACTTCGTTATCCTCATTCATGTAAACGAGTAATCCTACATCACCATAACTCTGCTGAATGCGTATAGCTTCCATTTCGATACCATCCTGATTCGTTTCATCCCAATGCCATTTGAAATCGGCAAAGTTCTTTTTGAGTTTATCAGTCGGATTGCTGTCATGCAGTATGTGATTGCGCTTGTTGCCACCCAAGCAGAGAGCCTTCTTGTCAACAATACGCCGTTGCATAGGAATACCAAACTTCTTAAACTCAATCTCACAATAACTGCCATCATCAAGTTTACAGCATATAGAAGGTAAATTCGTATCAAATAATACCCTATGAGAATAAGGGTCTAATTCCTTCGCAAAACGCTCTTGGCTAACAACTATCTTGCTGATATTCGGAAGCTGTGCCTCTTTACGGAAGTTTGTCTTAATATCTGAACCATCAGAAGAATCATTGATGGTAATAGAGCGCGAACCTCTCAAAAACGGCTTTTTCAGAAGCAGCTTTTGTGGGTTCTCCAAAAAATTATTAATTATATCTTGTCTCTTTCTACTCATCGTTATTGTCGTTTAATGATGGTTCAACATCGTTGTTATTTTGTGAATCGTTATTCTCTTGTGGGTCAATCAAACCGAAGTGTCTGCAACAAGCCTTTCTTGAAGGCCAGTAGTTGCATTCTCTATTGGTAGTAGGGCAAACAATATCATGCTTGCTTGGTACTACGATGATTCGTTTCTGCTTCTGTGACTCTTCCATTTCAAATTTGTCATTCAGCTTTACACGTATATCAGTCTGCATCTTCAATGCATCTTTCGGTTCAAGATTTCCATCACTAAGAGCTTGGTCTATCTTGTCAAGCATTTTAAGAAGCTCGTTTTTGTTCTCTTCTTTGGTAATAGCGTTGTTATTAACATTGCCGATACCGAAAGGTTCTAGAACATCTAGCAGTTTCTTGAATCGTGGAGTTTCGTAGAATTTCGCTGCATCCTTTTCACTCTTACGATAAGCAAGACGATACGCTAAAGTCTTATCTTCCAATGCGTCACATAGGATAGCAAACGCAATGTCTTTCTCATCGCATTTATCCCAGTCAATCCGCACGGATTCAAGAATCATTTTTATATTTTCTTTTTTCAGCATACATTCTAAAATTAATAGTACAACGTATCATCATAAATGCTCTGAGCATTAGGATTTTTGTCTTCAATTTCTTGCTCTGCAAGTCTGAATCCCTCCTGTAGCTCGCTACCATACTCCATATTCAAACATGGGTACATTCTCATTGCGCAAGGGTCGAGCAAGTCCATAGAACGGTCTTTTCCAAGATTTCGGTTCATTTCCTTCTTGCTCTGCAACTTCTTCTTTCCACTCTGCATCTTATCAAATCGAACTACCGCGCATTCTTCCATGAACTCATTCTGTATGGAAACTCTGTATTTGAGGTTTTGATGCGTATAAACCGCATTTGCAACCTTATCAGAGAAAGTAAGCTGTCCTCGCTTAATCATGTAGCTCAGTCGCAAGTAACATAGGTCTTTTATTGTCATAGCAGACAAATAATAAATTCCCATTGCCTTTGCTGCTGATATATAAGGGATAGCATCGGGTATATAGTCATTGAAATACCTACCTGCCGTGGCATCATAGATAATATGGCTTTCTGCTACTCCCTCACTTGCCGCGAACAGCCTAGCTCTTTCTGCATTGATTCGCGGTGTCGAGTGCATAACGATTTCGTAATTGACAACGTGGAATCCATTCCACGACAACATCAGAGTATTATCCTTTCCGTAATCTGCCAAGTCGATTGTTATCCACTTGTCACCATTTACGGCTGGGTCTTTAACGAAACAATCTCTTGCCGCTTGGCTTGGAATCGGTATATCCTCATCCTCTTCTGGGTCAACATTGAAGTTACCCTCCATAAGAGCTTGTGCCATTCTGCCGCCCGATGCAGCTACAGAACCTAAATAGCCAGAGTTGTTTTCAAGCATCTTCTTGTTTGAACCAAGTTTACCTTGATAGAAAACAAAGCTCTTAATCATTACTTCATATCCAAAGTTGCCGCCAATGGTTTTAAGCTTTCTGTCTATATCTATTTTACATTTCTCATAGACTTCTCGCTTAGACATCCCCCAAACAACATCCTTAACAGTCGGTCCTGCACAATAGAAATATCTGACTACACCATCACGCTCTGGGATGATAAAACCATCTGAACCAATATACCAATCAAGGAATATTCTTGTCCAGTGGCTACGCTTCGGGTTAAGTGTTGCAAAGAACTTACCTGTAAACGTCTTGCTCTGACCTCTGTTTCGAGTCATAACGTATGAGAAAACTTCCCAAGTCATCTCCGTCAACTCGTCAATCGCAATCAAATCGTACTCCCATCCTTTCGCGCGCTCTCTCAACTTATCCATATTGGAATCGTCAAGATACGTCAAATCGACAAACGTTCCATTCGGAAATGTAACGCGCGGATTCTCGCTCTCTCTGACTTTTACAAAATCAGCTCCGAATATCTGTTTAAACTTCTCTACGAATCCTCCACCTGCTTTTTGATTACCAAGTGAACGGCGTGAAATCATTGCACGAAAATATGGGTCGGTCATTAACGGCTCTGCCATCGCAAGTACAAGACCATACGAGTTGTGGGTTGTAATGTAATCATCCGTGATATACAAATGCTTTTCATCATCAACCAAAATGCACTGGCACTCTGCTCTTCTTACCTTTTTGATAGACACAATCCGTGAATGGTCGTTACTTCGAGCATACTTTCTTGTTTTGTTCCGCTCATTATTGTACCTAGCTTTATGTTTCTCGCTTGTGAAGATAATATCGTCAGTGCGTATTACTATGTCGTAAGCAACACCTTTCGTATATTTTTCTCTTCTGTCTTCTCTGCAAGAACATGTATATCCAAGACTACGACACAGCTCAATAAATGTATCTTTAAGCCTTGCACTTGTCGTAGAGAAGCTATAACTATTATCGTATGGTTCTACATTTCCATCAGTATCAAACAGACCTGCTAACAATTCTTTGCGCTGCTTTATGCTTGCGAAGAGATAATCTTCGGGTATAAACTTGTTGTACGAGTACGTTGATAACCCAGCGTTGTCTATATAATTCCAATAATCGTCATTATGTGGCGAAAAGAAATATTTGTTATAATTTGTAATGTCTTCTCTTGTATGAATTGTATCTGATAATTGAGCAACCTTTTCTATTATATCTTTTTCAGAATTTGATATAACAAAACAGTGTGAATTACTTCTGCAAGACTTTGTAAGACACCCATCGCCAAGCATAACACCTAATACGTATGGCGGTATTGGCAGTTCTTTTTCACCAAACTCTATAGCTTTGTTGTTTGGAATGAAATATTTCTTTCCTTGCGACAAACCATCAATAAGGTCTTTTGTCTGCAAAGTCATAGTCCATCCCCATTCCTTGTTATGGGAACGATACTTATGTACTTGCTTTGGAGTTCGTACCGTCCATAGATGTTCAAGACCGCATTCACACTTTCGTCCATCTAACGTTGTAAGTTCATACACATCTTTCACGCCTTGTGGAAATACAGCAATCACGGTGGCAATTCCATCAAATGGAGTCATCACCTTAGAACCAACTTGCATATCGCCCATAGTCTGCCATCCCGATGGTGTTAATATCTTTGCGTTCAAAGGCATTTCCTTGCCCCCTCCGAGATTTCCACCACCGAAAACCACATCGACATTGCTACTTGCAAAGGACATTTGAAATCCCTCTTGTGGTCTGATTTCTATATCTTTATTCGTGTTCATGCTGCAAAGATACCTAATTTATAATATATAATAGCGTGAAAATAATTCTATATTGGTTACGTAACAAATAGAGTTTCTAAAAACAAATAAATCAACACATTATTTAATTATCTTTGCAGCAGAATTTTAAAAATTAGTAATATGAAGTTTACAAAACAACAACTTTTAGACACCCTAAAAGCAAAGCTCACTGCAAACGGAAAACACCTTTCCATCAGTGAAAAGACAATCAAGAGTTTGAGTGATTCACACTTTGACCTCTTAGTTGGTGAAGATACAGAGTTAGATGATTTGGTGAAGAAGATTTTGCCGCAGTATGTTTCCCTTAACGGCAACTACGAGAAGGACAATGCCGACTTCATCAAGAAATGGAACGATGAGCATCCAGACATTAAGCCAAATCCAAAGGACGATGACAAAGAGCCTTCGGCTGTTGAAAAGAAGCTTTTGGAACGCTTGGAAGCTCTAGAGAAGAAGGATGCAGAGTACGAAGCATCTAAGCTTGTATCACAGAAACGTAGTGAACTTCTCGCCAAGTTCAAGGAGAAAGGTATCAACGATAGTAAGTGGATTGACAAGTACATGAGCAAGTTGAACCTCACAAAGGATTCTGACATCGAACAGGAATTTACGGATGCAGAGGAGTTCTACAATCTCTCTCATTCGAAGCCAAACAACAACACTCCAGGTAGTGCTGGCGGTGGTGACAATGACAAGGCTGACGATTTCTCTGATGTTGTGGGTATCGTGAACCCTGACGCAGGCGAATAACATTATTCATTCACTATTAAACAAATTTACAAATTATGGCAGCAGCAGATGATTTCTATTTGAAGCATGGGTATGGCGGTCACTTTGGCGGTCGTACACTTATCCAAGCACATGGTAAGATTGGCGGTCATAGAAGCGTTTTCATTAACCTCGTAAGCGGCAACAAGGACGCATTCGTTTACCCTCCTTTTGGTGGTGTTATCACAAATCCGTTCAAGGGTCGCGCTAAGGCTTACGCAGGTGATTTTTGCGAATATGACCCAGACACTTACGGCAAGAATGGCGGTCAGACCGTCAAGATTTTGAAGTATTACGAGTTGGCAAAGGAGGCTACAAACACCGATACCGACATTTTGATTGTCAATGATGGCTATCATCACATTCCTTTTGCAGGTGATAATATCATGGTGGCACAGTCAGACTTTACGAAGAAGTCTTTGGGTGTTACCGTTACAGCTGTAGAGAAAACAACCAAAGGTGGCAAGGATGTTTGGAAGCTCACTCTTTCAGCGACTCTTGCAGTTGCATTGAAGGTTGGCGATATTCTCGTAGAAGCAGAAAAGGCAGGCGCAACCGTAGCTCCTATGGTTACAAATCCTAACACTTACTTCGACCGCGACAACGACTTCTTCTATGACCCTAACTTGTCAACCAATGTTGAGGAAGGTGAAGGTGCTCAGTACTCTTACACTCCAGCATTGATTAAGGATTCAAGAGTAATCTTGAACTTGGCAAAGTGCAACAAGCTTCCACCAGCCGTACTTGCAATGAACACAAGAACAGAGAACGGATGGTTCGGATTCTAACCGCTCCAATTCAATAGGATAACAATAGGATAACATATCATTAATTTAAGTATTCAGGATATGCAACAATTTGATTTTAACAATTCGAGATACGCCAAGTTGTTCTCTTCTAAGGATAACATCAACTTTCTGAGAACCTTCTTGAACACCAAGGGGTTGCTCTATACCAACTATGGCTGGTATCTCACACAAGGTCGTAGAGCTTCTATGCCTACACCTACAGACTACGATGGCGTGGCTTCATTCAGCATCAAGTCTCGCAAGGCAGAGGCAGCTCCTTTGATGCACCTTCGCGCTCCACTTGGTGATGCTCCAGAAATGGATAACGAGGGCTTGGAGATGTACACAGGTACAATTCCAGACTTTATCGGTTACAAGTGGTCTGAGAACGCAAGACAACGCGAGTATAAGGAAAAACTCTTTGAGCAGTTCGGCAACGATGCAGACCTTATGGCTGCTTGGGTGCGCGATGTTGTTCAGGTAGGTAAGAACTCAGCAGAGGCAACACTCTCCAACTTGACCGCACAGATTATGACAACTGCAAAGATGAGTTGGAAGGGCAAGGGTGAAGGCTTGCAGCAGTTCTTGCAGAAGGTTGAACCATTCCCAACAGAGAACCGCAAGAAGGCTGGTGCAAAGGCTTGGACTGACCCAGACTGCAACCTTATCTCACAGATGAGAAAGATTGAGGACGATTATCGCGATGAGCGTGGCGGTACTGAGATTTCTCTCGTATGGAAGATGACTCGTAAGATGTACCGCGATGTATTCTTGCAGAACAAGGAGGTTAAGGAGTGGTACATCAACTGGTGCAAGGCTCACGACCGCGCATATACTGCAAATATGCAGATTTTGGACGAAGACTTCAAGAAATCACTTTCCGACATGACAGGTCTTTCGCCTATCGAGATTGTCGTTGAGAAGGAGCGCAACAAGACTGTTACAACTGACGCATTCGTGCAAGGTTGGGATGATAAGATTGTTGTACTTTGCCCTATCGGTGATAGCGTTGAGTTCAAGTGGACTCCTATCTACGACCAGACACTTCAACAGAAGTATGGCGCAAAGAACATTGATGTTTCTTGGGCTTCAATCGCTGACGGACTCGTTACCGTAGGAAACTACGCAATGGATAACGGTCAGTTCCGCGAGTGGCAGACTAAGGTCATGATGTCTGCTTGCCCTGCACTTCTCGACTTTATGAACCACGTAATCATTGATACCTCAACAGCAGGTAATTAATGGTGGTTCACTCACAATATACGATAACATTTAATTCATTTATCTCTCAATGGCAGCATCGAAGTTTGACATATTGGACTATCTTAGCGGCATGACTAACTTTGTCTTTGACAAGTCGGCATTAAACAATGTCGCTTTGGATTGCGGCGTTTCTGATGTCGAGTCTTATTTGGACTTGACAGAAGAACAGAAAGACAGATGTAAGATTGCACTCTTGGAAAAGATTGTGTTCGGTGTCTATCAGACAGCATCGACCACAAACCAACATGGCGCATATACTCTTACGGTAGGTGCTCAGACCATTACATCGGCTGCATTGCTGAGTATCAAATCAGAACTCAAAAGACTTTACAAGAAGTATGGAGAGGATGAAAAACTTGAAGCTCTCAATGAAACCGATGGAGAGGTTAAATGGATTAAAGAAACAGATTGGTAAGCTATGTACACTGACAGAAATGCTTTGGATGAATATGCCTATCATGGCGTGTTCTACCGCTCGGAACAAAAACCGAAAGAAGATGGAGACCTTATCGGAAGCGATGGGGATATGTTAGGTGATACTGATACTAGCTCAGACGAAACAGAAAATGTAGAAACTATCATTTTTGAAACTGATTGCGATATTCAGGAAACCAACAAACTCTTTAATTCGGGTGTTGTTACGCTAGGATATACAATCTATTTTCCGATGCCAACGAAAGAAGGAGAAGACGGAAAAGATGAAGAATATATTCCTGAAGGTTTGAATGCAGGCATTCGTTTCCGTGGAAAGATGTACGGAATGGACGTTGACGGAATGGTTATTGGCGTTTATCCGACACAAATGCATGGATGTGTAGCTTACATCAAGGGTACTGACATTTAGTTTTTTCATCATAAGGTAAAATGTATTTAGGATAACAAGGTATGGCACAGAGGATTAATCGCAGATTATCTCGAATTGAGAATTTCTTTTCGATGCTTCTTACTAAGGGAAAAATCTCAGACAACATATTTGTCGGGGAATTACCACCTACAACTAGTAAGAACTGGGATGATTTTGTCAATGTTGACGTAGGTCAGCAAAGAGATTATGGCGGTTATTCTTCTGGCTATGCTAACATTTATCTCTATGCAAGACCAAAGGGAACTCCACTTAGAAAGAACGTTAAACTACTTGACAAGATGGAAGGAATCCTTGACGATGTGATTAAACAATCTAATAATAAGGACTATACAATTCAAGTTCTTTACCGTGATAGCGGATATGATTCAAATCGTCAGTTCCATTTTCAGATGATTTCTGTTTCAGTTATCGCAAGATAAATATATAAAATCTATTAAATGTAACATTTAAAACTCATTATATTATGGCGAAAAAGGTTATAAATACTGGTGCGGGAGCTGTCAAGTTCATCAAGCCAGATTATATTGTTGCCACATTGTTCGATGGCACAGAGACCGATGAATCTGCTCCAAAGGGTGATTCTTACATTCTTGAGGATGTTATTGAGGACACGACATCTATTTCACAAGATGATAACGATACCACCGATATTGAGTGTGAGACTTCTGACTCTCCTATCATTTCCATTGTTAAGCTTGGTAAGTGGCAGTTTGCGGCAGAGATTGGAGATACGCAGAAGGAACTTTTGGCTGCATTGTGTGACTTTACAGACGATGCAACAGGAAAGAAGACTCTTGCACCTTCGATTTACAAAGCAAAGTATGCAAAGATTGATGTTGTACAGGTTCAACCTAATGGAACTACAATGGAGGCTTACGTTCTTCCAAAGGTTCAGCTCAATTCTAAGTTGACTATTGAGTCTCTCAATTCAAACTTGGCTCGTATTGCATTGGCTGGTACAGCCAAGGATATTGCGCTTACCGTTGGTGCTAAGACTGTTCGCACACCATTCTATGTTGACCACAACTATTCATTGCCAACGGCAAATGAGTAATTTCGGTTCTTCAACAATTCTCGACTATATACAACAATGGGGCGGCGGCTTTAATGCTGTCCGCTCCTTTTTAAGTTTAAGATTATGGGTAAATTCAGAGCAATGGCTATTCAATATATTGCTGACGAACTATCTAAAGATGGTCAAAAAGTTATTGATGCGTGTATAAAAGAAGTAACATACACACATAGAACTTATAATCTTTACGATTCTTATGGTTGGTGTGTATATTATGATGGAAGAATCAAAGATATGGGATTTATAGACCCATATCCACGTGCTAGTGAGTTCAAGTATTGGGGTAAGGGCGAAAATAAGAGACCTGTATCAGGAAGGAAAGAAATCGAAAACTTCTTCAACGAATACAAAGCGACAAAAGATACTTTTGAACTTGTAATTGCTGCTGCTATGCCGTATGCCGAGATACTTGAAACAGGCGGTGGTAACTTGAAACATAAGTATAAGGTAATATCTATGTCTTATCAAAAACTTCAAGCATTATCAGCAAAGTATGGCGGTGCTTACGTAGCCGCTTTATCTAACGGAAAGAAAATATAACTATGACAGTATATAGAGCACAAAAAGACCCGAATAAGGCTAAGAAACAAGCTGTAGAAGACGAGAATAAGGTGTTGCCTAGTTCTCCTTTGTCTGATGCGGCAATGGAACGCCTGGCGCAAATTATGAATGATTCTCCTACAATTGTAAAACTACAAGGTACAGAGTGGGAGATAAGAGCATTAAAGCCAGGCACTCAATGGATGATTGCAGAGGAGGCTTGCAAGATAGTCAAGGGCGAAAACTTATCAATGGGTGATGTTATTAAGGAGTTTGCTATCAACATTCCATCTGTGGCAAGAGTAATCACACTATCCTTGCTCAATGACAAGAAACGCATTGATTCTGAGGAATACCAACAAGTTTACGACCAGTTGCTTTGGGGAGACTATGACATCAAGGATTGGGCAACATTACTCGTTGAGATTCTCAATTTGTTAGATGTGGATTTTTTCTTCGCGAGTACCAATGTGATTCAGACCGTCCGCAATCAAGCTCTGATGAGGAAGAAACAAGCAGCCGAATTATCCCCTCACGAACAGAATACGGACAAATGATAGATTTCTTACGTGCCAACACATGGTGCTCGCAAGAAGAATATAAGTGGAGAATGACCGTTCCGCAGATTCGCCTCGCGTCTATGGATTTTACTCACATAGAGTACATATCGTCAGATAAAGGCAACAATCAGAAGAACGACAAATTAAAGAATGCAAAGGTAATCAATGGCGCAGAGGATTTACGAAACCTCAATGACCTTGGAATACCTATTTTATAAACTCTTAAACTTTTGAATTATGGCAGATTCAGCATTAGGCAGTGCTCTTGTTATACCAGAGTCCGCATTGAAGAAAATCAAAGAGGCTGATGATAAGTTGCAGAAGTTACAAGATACGGCTAAAAATACCGCGTCTAGTGTAACACAATCTTTCAAGGATATGTCTGTTGGTACTAAGCCGTTCCTTGATTCTTTAGACCAAGTTATAGCAAAACTCGCAACAATCAACGCATCTGCTTCAAATGCAAGCAGTGGTATCTCAAACGTAGGTGCGAGTGCAGGTAACATGAACAATAACATTACGTCAGCAGCACAGAACATTCAAAATATGGTAGCACAGCTATCTAAGATGAATGGTTCTGGCACTAGTGGTATTATGCAAGCGGCACTTGCATTTCAGAGATTACAGGAATCGGCAAAGGGTGCTAGCGGTATGAATATTGCTGAGTTAAAGCAAGAAATTGGTTCTATTGAAAGTATGTTGCGAGATACAACACAAAATCTCACCAAGGCAGACCAAGATGCACTTATTAAGCGAAAGAAGTCATTACAGGATGAGTTACGATACCAGCAGCAGATGTATAATGAACGTGCTGTTGCTTTTCAGAAGGCTCTTGATAAGATGGTTAGTGCAGAACAATCTTACAACAACAAACAGAGAAAGGCATACGCTGATAGAGCAAAAGACTATCAGACGAGAAATAACAAGGCAAACACTACATATCAAGGCGCGCTTGATTTCTCTGCTTCTGCAAATACGCTCAACCGCCAAGTACGCGCTATAGAATATCTGAAAGAGGCTCGTATGAAGTTGTCTCAAACCGATGCTGATTATAAGCGAAAATTGGATATTCTTAATGCTGCCATTGAGCAACATAACAAAAACTTGAAAGAGGCTGGTGTTAATTCTCGCGCGTTGACCGAACAAACATCATATATGGCTGGATATATGTCACGTTGGGCACAGCGTATGGCATTTGCATTCTCAGTGGGTTCTGTCAAGAATTTTGTCGAGCAGATTGCATCAGTCAGAGGTCAGTTTGAACTTTCAGAGCGTTCACTCGAAGCTATCTTGCAGAACAAGCCAAAGGCAGACGAGATTTTCAACAAGACAGTAGAACTTGCCGTTAAATCACCTTTCCGTATCAAGGACTTGGTGGATTACACACGACAACTTTCTGCTTACCGAATTGAGTCTGATAAACTTTATGATACAACCAAACGACTTGCCGATGTTTCAGCAGGTCTTGGCGTTGATATGGGAAGACTTATCCTTGCATACGGACAAGTCAAGGCTGCTGCATACCTTCGCGGTTCTGAGGTTCGTCAGTTTACTGAGGCTGGTATCAATATGTATGGTGAGTTGCAACAATACTTTAAGGAAGTTAAGGGAGAAGCGTACACGACCGCGCAGATTGTTGATATGATTTCCAAGCGTAAGGTTACATTTGAGGATGTTGAGGCAATATTCCAACGTATGACCGATAAGGGTGGAACATTCTACAATATGCAAGAGATTCAGGCTGAAACTCTCCAAGGTAAGATTTCCAACTTGAAGGATGCTTTCGATGTGATGCTTAATGATATTGGCAAGGCTAACGAAGGCACAATGAAGGGGATGGTAAGCTGGGGTACTTCTATGCTTGATAATTGGAAAGCACTTGCAGAAATAGGAAAAGCTCTTATACCTATTCTTATTGCTATAAAGGCTAACTCTATGTTTGCAAAGACTAGTCTCGGACAAGCTTTTTCGCAAGCATCTGGCACAGGTATCGTGAGATACAAGGCTCTTTTCGTAAATTCCTTAGATGGAATGAAAAAAGCTCTTAAAGATTTTGGCGGTCTCGTTAAAAGTTCATTATCAGGTATAGGTGTAGGTCTCGCTATTTACGCTGTAGCAGAAGTAATAACTACCGTTTATGATAAGATTTCCAAGTACAACGAAAATGTACGTAAAGCCGAAGAAGAAACCATAAAGGCAAAGGGCGCAATAGGTGCTTTAGCTGGAACGTACAACGACCTTGCAAATGCAGCCACAAATGCAAATGGCAAATTAGAAGGAAAGGATTTAGAAAAGAATGTCGAAGATAGACGTACAACGTTACAAAAGCTTATTGATGCCGCATCAAAAGACGGACTGACTTTCAAAATCAATGTAGATACTCTCGATGTAAGCCAGCTTAACACTACTTTCAGTAAGGTTGAGAAAGAATATAAAGATTTCATTGATAGTATTGAGGTTATCAGAAGAAATTACGCCAAGAATGATGCTTGGAATACTTGGTTTACAGATGGTCTTGATGATGATGCAGGCGATTACAAGGATGCTGTGATTGATGCTCTCGCAAAGTCTTCGCAAATGGAGAGAGTTGTAGCAAACATTAACGCAAACTATAAACAAGCCACTTCGACCACGAAGAAATACTTTGATGAGATACGTGCAGGTCAAAAGGATAACGAATCCAACATTGACTATATGACACGTATGTATGAGTTGATAAAGAAAATCAACATAGCACAAGGCGGCAGCGACTATAAAATGCCATCTTTCATTGGTACTTCGCAAGCTGATTTCAATGACCTTATCCGTGCGATGAACAGCGTACAAAATAAGGCGCAAGAATTGAACAGCGAGTTTGATGCTGTATTTGGAAACCTAAGAAAAAAATATAGCAATGACCCTATAAAAATACAAGGCGTAATTGACAGAATTGCGGCAGAGCGCGATTGGAATCAATATGAGAGAGACCTTGCTTATAGACACTTTGGTATAAATGTTTCCATCAATAAAAACTCGATGGAGAAAGAAGTAAACTGGGTTGATGATTATCTCTCTGGTTTCTTTGCAAAGAAAAAGTATGGCATCAATCTCGTTGTCAAGGAGATTACAAACGATAAGGCTCTTGAAAGTTTCCTTGAAAAAGGTGATGATGCGGCTAAAGCTGCAAAGAATTGGCGTGAACTCGAAAAACGTTTGGCTTCCGTAGGAAAGAACACGAAGAAAATCAAAGTTGATGATTCTATCCGAAAGATGTTCAAAGCAGGTGACCCACGTTTAGGTGGAAACACTATAGATGTTTCAACTTTGCGCCAAATGGTTCGCGAATACAAGAATGCTGCAACTGCCACCGCAAAGGGATTAGGAGTGAATCCTTTTGAAAAAGAAGACAAAAAAGCAGCAAAAAATGCGGCAAAAGAACAGCGTGATATTCTCAACGAGCGCATTTCTCTGTTGAAGGATATGAGTTCTGAATATCAGAAACTCATTAAATACGAAGGCGAAGAGCAAGCTACAGCCGATGTTCGTAAGCACTTTGCGTTGGCGGCAAAGAATGTTGGTATGAATATAAACAACTTTATCCCAGACCGCCAGACTATTGCAAAGAAGATTGAATATCTTGCAAGCCAATATAAGGAACTCGGAAAACGTGGCAGCGCATTACGCAACGCCACTGAAATCCGTCTTGATATTGATGAGGAATATTTCAAGCAACAACTTGACGATGCGAAGAACAATGCGCAAGAAGCATTCTCACAGCTCGATTTGTTTAAGAAGCTCAAAGGAGAAGGTCTTTCTGATAGCATCATCAAAAGCATGTTCGGGGATTTGACTTCTTCTTTCGATGATGTGCGCAAGTCTATTACAGATGATTTTGAAGCAAAATGGGGTAAAGACCAAACTAAGTGGGGTGATGATGTTGCAAAGGAATACACGTCACAAATGCAGAAACTTGATAAGGAAGTCTATCAAGACCAAGTTAATCAAGCGCAAGAGCTGATTAAGGCATACAAGCAGCAATTGACAGACCAGCTTCAACTCGACAGATGGTATATCAATGAGCGTTACAAGCTGCAAAACAATGCGAATATTGCCAAGAATCCTGATTTGCAAAGGCAGTTAAAGGAAAACTTGGATGCCCAATACAAGCAGAAAACAAGCAATAATAACTGGAAAGAGTTTCAGAACTCAGACATGTATGTTCGTTTGTTTGATAATCTAGAGCAGGTTTCATCAAAGGCTCTTGACGCAATGGCAAAAAGATTGCAAGCTCTTCGTGTTGATTTGAAAAATCTAGACCCTAAAGATGCAAAGTCTATTGTTGAACAGATTAACAAAGTCAATGAAGTTCGTAATTCACGCAATCCTTTCAAGGCTTTCACTAGTGGACTTAAAGAAATGATTAAGGCTAGCAAAGACTTAAAGAAGTCGGGCGGCGTGGATAAATACGTAGAACTTAACGAACTTAGAGCAGATTTGACGAGCAAATTACAGAGCCAAAATGCCTATGTTGAGTCTTTGAAACATGAGTATAACGAACTAGCAAAGATTAAAGGCGCGGACGAAAGCGTTGTTGCAGCCTTAAAGTTGAAGTTGGCAACCAACAAAAGCATTCGCGACTCTTTAAAATCTCAGTTAAACATCACCGATGAGCAGATTGCAAAGCTCGGAACGATTATGACTGAGGAAGAGCAGGCGAAAGCTAAGTTCTCAAAATCCGTGACGGATATTACAGACGTAGTTTCCACAATGGCTAACTCGTTTAATGCCCTGTTTGAGGCACTTAGCGGTTCTGATGCTAATTTAGAGAACACTCTGGATATTGTCAGCAGCATCGGTCAGGCAATCGGTTCGTACTATAGCGGGAACTATGCAGGTGTTGTATCGGGCGCAATGGGCGCGCTTACGGGCGTAGCTAAGCTCTTTAGCAACGAAGGAAAGATTGATAAGGAAATTGCACGCCAAGAACGCGCTGTAAATTCCTTGCAACACGCTTACGAAAAGCTTAAAAAGAGTATGGACGATGCCTTTGATACGCAAAAGCTCTACGAATACAACCAAAAATCGGTCGATGCCCTTAAAAAGCAGCAGAAGGCGTACCAAGCAATGATTAACGCAGAGCGCGGTCGCAAGAAACCTGATGAAGGTAAGATTCAAGAATGGGAACAGCAGATTGATGATTTGAACACAACAATCCAAGAATTAGGTGAGTCTATGACAGAAGCACTTGGCGGCTTCGGTTCTCAGTCTAACTACAAATCTGCTGCTGAAGCTTTCTCGGAAGCGTGGGTAGATGCTTTCAATGAAGGCAGTGATGCACTCGAAGCACTCAATAATAAGTTTGACGAGTATTTCAACACAATGCTCACAAAGCAGTTGATGAATAGAGCTACTTCAAAATACATTCAGCCTATCCTTGAAGCATTCGACAAAGCGGTATCTGAGGGCAGCGAAGGTGGAAACAATGGTCTTGACGTTACCAAGAAAGAACTCGAAGGTATCAAGGAACTGAAAGACAAGAATCTTGCATTATTCAATGAGTATGCAAAGAACTTGATGGATGTTCTCAACGTCAAGCCTACTGGCAGTTCAAATATCTCTGCTTTGCAGCAAGGTATTCAGTCTGTTACAGAATCAACCGCACAGGCTTTGGAATCGATACTCAATTCACTCAGGTTTTATGTAGCCACTCAACAAGCAGATGTCCGCATCATCCGCGACACTCTGTTAGAAAAGCTCGGCAATAGTATCAACGCGATAACACAAGATACATCAAGCAGTCCTGTACTCATTGAGTTGAGATTGCAGACAACAATACTTACTGATATTCGCGACACTCTGTCCAGCTGTGTAAAGGGCGGTCACAAGCAAGGAAGAAATGGTATCAAGGTATTTATGAATTAGTTTTCTGTGTTCTATATATAAAATTAGGGCAAGCTCGGTTTCACAACTGAACTTGCCCTTTTTAATCAACATAAATCTAACTAAACCTTAACTAATATAAAAAGTAAAATTACACTTTATGTCTGTGTTGTACCGCCGTACACTCTAAGAACTAGAAAATAATATAAATATTCTTTTTTCCAACTTTGCTATTTAAATGAGCTGTAAGGCATTATTTCAGTTCATCCTTACAACTATTCCATTCTGACACATAAATCGTTCCTGTCGTCATATTTGCGTCATCGTAGCTAATGATTTTAACATCATTATCCTCTCCGTACTCTATGAGGTCACATTTTCCTTTGCATTCGATGCGAACTTCACTCTTTCCGCACACGTAAATGCGAGTAACCATATTCTCTGGAACTTCAATCTCCAAATCCTTGCAGTACGCGACAAGAATAATCGTAGAGCGCACCTTGACAACTCCATGAGCACCTATATACATTTCGCTAGTATATCCGTGCTCGTTACATTGATAGAATCCATTGGCAAACTCACCAAACTCTTTCAAAAGGTACTCTTTTGACAATCCCCATCCGAAAGCTATAGAATCAGCCATAAACTCAATTCCGTTTGAATCAAGAGCCATATTTACCAATTCTCGCTTACTCGCGGCAGAATCCCATTTCCCTTTATATTCTCCGCACAATCCCAATCTTATGGCATTGCGCTTCAACGTCAATAATTCATTGTTATTCCCCATACCATTCTCTCAATCTATCGTTAATTAAAGTGTTCACATACGCATAGGTTTTGTCGTAACCGACAAGTTCGTGACACTTGCGGACGCATCGCATAGCAGATTTCTCGTTAATGTCCGCGCGCTGTGCGATAACGGCATAGGAAAAACCATAGCGATTGTGTAGAACGTCAAGAACAAAGTTTCTTGCTACCGCTCTCGCAAAAGGAATATTAGTGTTGCCGACATATAAATCGTCAGCATTGACTCCTTCTTTCTCTTCGGTACTCATAGCTGTGTTCACTTGTTCGCAAACCATCCGTTCTACCTTATCCATCGTATCATTACCTAAGTACACCATATCCGTTATATCTTATTTTTATCTTTATAAACGTAACCTACCGTATCACAAGGGTATTTATCATCTGGTGATAAAACACCTGCATCTTCCATCTTCTGCCTGAAATCCACAGAAACCATAGGAACTAACTTGTGCAATCTAGAACCATCGGCGGCAGCCCAAATCGGTTTTAGATACTGAACAGGATTCTTAACCTTTACACCATCCCATTTTATTCCGTTCTGAATGAATGGTATAAAGATACCGTCTCGCTTCACTCCGTTAGCATCACACATCCTTACAATTCTGTAATCTCGGAATAGTCCGTATTTCAGTTCTATATACCATTCATTATACATAAGCTATTCCTTTCCTTGATTAAGAGCCTCGGCTGCTTGCTCTGCCAATATTGCTTGCTGACCGTGCTCAAAGTTCTTCTTCAAGTCTTCCTCTGTCTCTTCGGAAACTGGAGTGTTCATTACAGTTTCCAACTCTCTCTGCATACGACCGATGTAATCCATCTTGTTCTTTGCGAACTTTACAGCATCATCTGCATCAGTGAACGCTGTAATCGGATGAGTAATGTTTGCTTCTGTGATGATAACCATACTATCAAGCATATCCTGATAAGTAACATCTGTCTCAGGGAAAATATCATTCTCTTTCCCCTTTACTTCGTTCTTCATCGCGACAAGATTTTCAAGCCACGCGAATGTTGTAGTGGTAAGCGCGTGTCCTTCCATATCAACACCGCCCCAACGCTTAAAACGTGCTTCAAATCCAATATGTGTGTGGAAAATAGCACAATCCTCCAAAATTACGATGAAAAAATGACCGAAGTCGGTAACACTTTCAACATCTTTCTTGTTGATTCCGTCAACAACTTTAAGCAAACCTGCATTGTTGTCAACAGTCTTCTTTTTTGCAATTCTAGCCATAACTATATATTTATTCTTGTTCTACAATCGTTTTGTACTCGAAGTTTCTACATGAAGGATTTTCTTTCGATGTGTATCTCTTCTCCGTGGTATTATGGCAAACCCCATCTTTGAAGAAGAAACAATCCTTGCACGTATATACCAGCGGAATAATGTCTCCGCAAGCATCATTGTCAGGATTTACGTATGTGTATAAGTTTTTGCCCATGCAATATGGAAACTCAGAATCTTCATCATTCAACAATACGCAATCCTTGCAAGTGTAATCAGTCTGTTCCATGTTCCTTACGTTTTTGATATTCCATCAATGTCAAGATACAATAGTTAGCGCAGTCAAGAAGAGCATCTTCCAATGGCTCGTTAGCAACTTGCGCTTCATTATCCTTCAACGTCTTGATACGATTCACTTTCTCCCGTATCTTTCCGTAGCCGTAGTTGATACCAAGCTCATCATACATTTCGGAAAAAGCATTCCCATAATCACGATTTTTCTTGATGTATGTATCATGCAAGTTATTGAGAATATTTCCATGCATTTCAATGTCGGAATTTATATCTATTTTATGATTATCGGCAACTGGTGCTACTATATCGAACTCTGTACCAAACATCATAATATCTTCCTCGCAAAAACGAGCGAAATACTTGTAATCTGTGCTAACAGATGTACATATATAAACATCAGCATCCTTTCTCTCGGCATTGAACAGAATAGGGGTGCTGCCGTCCTGAATACCTATCGGGTCAAAATTGCATTTTAAACAATCATTTCGTGTGATGTAAAATCGCAGCCCAACCTTAATATCTTCTTTCTTAATCATAAGCTATTTCCTTCTATATTAAACCCCAAAACAAAACCAAAGCAGACCATAAACTTTCATTTCTGCTTCCGAAAGTTGCTTAAAGCACTCAAAGTCATAGTCCTTATTTGCACAAACCCTAATTGGAGGTGTAAACTCTTTTTGCTTAACTGCTATTGTATATTCCGATTTGTGCGAAAAAACAGAATTCATATCCTCAATAACCGCACACATAACCATTCCGTTCTCTCGGACATCCGCATTACTTTCTATTTGCTGCTTTAGCTTTCCGACGGAATTGTTTAGGAAAAATTCTTTAGGTGCAAAGTAAATGTAACCAAGTTTTAATTTCTCGTTTTTATCCATAAGCTATTCCTCCTTATCTTTAATTTCAATGAAATCTCCAATGCCCAAACGAGCCTTGTTGATGCAAGACGCAATCCAGCCAATCAAGTAGGCAGAAGGCTCGTCGCCGTGCTCCATGCCAATGGCATTCTCGATGGCATCGCAGGCGTGAGAAGCCTCATGGCAGCAATAATCCATTGACATATCCTTCGAACATTGAAACGAAACTAGAACACCACGTCTGTTATCGCTCTTTCTGACAGCTTCGTCGTACGTAACACCGCCGTAATCTATATCAGGAGCCTTACACCCGTCAAAGCAGGAGTCTATCAGCTCTTTCAGGTCTTTACCGATGTGTACCCAAAGCTTCAAAGGGTAAATCCCGTTTCCGTATTCGTAATATCCTTTCTTCTTCATATTCTCAACTATTTATATTTATGTAAAACAGAACGTGTGGGCTTCGATTCCCACTATATCTCTTCTCTCGCTTATGCGATACGGATATACAGCAACTCGTCTCGCTCGGTATGCCATCACTGCATTTCTTGGCAGTGCTACCCTCTACGTCCTGTATGTAATCTTCCTATATGCCACTTCGAGCAAACCTTGCACAGATACGGATGCCAGCCGAGTGCCTTCAACTTTGGATTCTGATTCAGAAACTCCCAAGCATCATCCTCCGTCTCGTATGCAACCTTTGCCTTCCATGAATGAACCTTCTTAGTCCAATGTTCTGGGTCTGGTTTGAACGGCGGTACTTTATTAGGATTGTGACGGTTATTCCTCATAGCTCAATGATATTAATGCAACTATCATCAATCGCGATATAGCAACCAAGTGTCTCGCGTCTGTAACCACCGAAATCAATAAGAATTTCAGAATCATCGCTTGCGCAAATGAACTCTTTGTTGGCAAGCAAATCATCCTTTGTGATGGTTTTCTTAACCTCACTAAAATAAATTCTGCCAACCATAGGTGCATTGACGATACTGCCGACCTTTACCACATCATCATCTGATGTTATATATATGATAGGCAAACTACCGTCTGCTTTCTTAAATTCCGTATTATTTAAAAGCTCTTCTTTGTTCATAAGCCTTTTCAAATTTATTAAATTCGCAATCCTTGAATATAGGTTGTTTTAATGTATATGTACATTTAGTTGGTTCTATCCATAAAAGATTTCTCCATTCGTTTGACATACGATTAATTATGTGTTTAATCTTGTCACCATATACAAATTCCAACACCATATCATTACAATCCTCTGATAATTCAAACTCACTGCTAAGTTCAAATCGTCCCCCGCTCCAAACACATTCAGATGGTTCAATGCCGACTGAATTCATATTGTCTATTACATTATGTATAGAGCCAGTTATTTCTTCAAAATCAGAGTTTTTGATATAAACGTACCATTTATTCATATCAGTTACTTTTTAGTTGATGATTTTTTGCGACCGCGTTTCTTTGTCGTGTCGCGCTTGCTAGCAGTGTAATCCAATTCCGATTTTTTCGGTCTGCCTGGTTTTCGCTTTAATGGAACTGGCTCTTGATAAGGTAACTGCAATGTTTCGCATTCCTCATCTTCGCCAAATTCGTTCTCGAACTCTCTTCCTTCACGCTTCTCTGCATCGGCATCATAGGCGCGTTTCCACTTGCGCTTGGCAACCTTCAACTGCTCTTTCTTGAATGCTTCTGATTCCTCATGAAGCTTATCGTAGTCTATCTCAGGTGCATCAAACTCACCTTCAATACTGCATTCGGGAGTTTTATCAACGTCCTTTGATTCCATTTCCTTATGGATGCGGTCTTCCTCTGAAATGTATGGCTCATCATCAACTTTCTGCTTATGACTGGCATTATACTCGTCAATGAACTCTTTAATTTCTTTCTTGGAGCATCCATCTTTCCTCATTTCTGCCAACTCAAACTCGAACTTCTGACGTTCAATATCCTCAAATCTCGTTCCGTCCAAATCGCTTCCCTCATTGAGTACGTTGATTTTCTTGTTTTCCTCATCAGCTTTCATCTGTTTGTCAATGGCAATCTCCAATAACGCATGATTAACGTCCGATTCCGTCATTTCATCGACCTCATAAGCCCTAGGGTCTTCACCAAGCTCGTTTTTCAGAAAGTTCTTCTTTGCTTCGATGCATCCGCTCGGCAAAAACTGAGCCTCATCAAGATACATATAAGGATGAATGCTCTTGATAGACATGATAGGACTCGGTGTGCCGAAGTCTTGCAAAAGCTTCATATATTTGTCCGCATTCTGCTGATAAATGCAGTAGCATTCCTCCAAATTGCGCTTCTGAACAAGCACAACAGCCATTATCCAGAATGGGTCTTTACCATCCGTGTAGCGTTTCGGCAATCCCTTCGTCTGCAACGATGCTGCTTCCAACGCCTTATCAAGTGATTCTTCCTTTATTCGCATATATTCTCAACTTTTAAATGATTACAACTCCTCGGAAGAACCATCGCTAATGGTATCGTCTTTCCTCAACTCCCACTCATCGGCAGTCATAATCTCCCAATGACCGCAAACGTCTTGCGCCAATACAGAACCGCGTTTCACCTGCTTATGAGCACCTGCCATATTGACGGCAGTAACGCTATAAAGCATATCGGTAACGTCCAAACCATCATCGACCGCATCGGTTGCTTTCTTGATGTCTGTAACGATAGGGCAGTCGAACAATGCCTTGATGTTTTCGCCCTTGACCTCAATTGATGTCTTGTATTTGTTCATAATTCGCATATATTTTAAAGCATCCACCGACCGTAGAAGGAACTCGAACCTTCTGTTTGCCCAGACTTGTATCTAAAAGACACGTCCTACCGCCTTGCGGATGCTGTCGTTTCTATTTTCCGCCATTCTTCAACCATTCTTCAATCGTGGTACTGTCACCATCAAACGACTGACCGAAGACGTTTACCAACTTGACCGAACAGAGCAGATACGGAATGTTCTTGATGTTATCCGTTGATGGCTCTGTAGCATCCTGCACCAAAAACAACGCTTTCTTCTGTCTGTAATCGTCATACCAGAGAATCAGCGCACCCTCCAAGTAAGCATACAGACTATCCCATGCTTTCTCGGCAGCTTTTATCTGCTCAGTAACGGAAAGCTCGGTTGTTCCGTCAACATCATACCCGAACACGCAGACTGACAACGTAGCGTTGGTGCTCTCATGCCTAGCATTCGGGTCAACGAACACTCTTAACGCATCACTCTCAGGATAGCTCTCGGTATATACACCCTTCTGCTTACCCTTGGAGTTCAATCCTTCCAATGACTTGTAGCGGACAGAACCGCCGCCAAAATCATCCTCCAGACTCTTACGCAATCCGTCTGCCTTCCAAGCTCCCTGCTCGGACTTCAAGTAACGCTGTATGTAGAATTTCTTTTCTGCCATATTCCAAAGTCGGTAATTCGTAAATCAAACATTTATGCTGCAAATATACGCCAAAAAATCAAGCCAAAAATGAACTTTACATAGTTTAACAAATTGCAAATTTGTACCATTTTCCCCATATCCCCAATTAAATATATGTTATCCGCATAAATCAGATTTTTCATATTGAAAATTTAACATTTGAACTCTTTCCCATATAATAATAACACGTAAATAAGTAATTGTACTATCGCGCGCAGCCGTAATGGGGGATGTCAACCCCCTGTATATAGTAAACTATATACTCATCCCCCAAGAAGAAAGGCTTCGCATCAACCCCATATCAATATCACACAAAACTGCAATCCGTATATAGCAAAAACGAACCTTTAATCAAAGAACAACCTTATTTTTCCGCAAAAACGAAAATAAACGCAAATAACTCGAAAATTGTATTCTAAGACGTTCAAAATACGATGGCGATAAACTATACCGCAAAGCTACATAAAACGCTCCATAACGCACGAAAATAAGCGAAAATGAATATCTCGAAAACTTATGCAAAATCAAAAGTAGATATGATATTCTAGAAAATGCTCAAAATTCGGTAGAAAAGCGGAATTTAAAAAATCAGAGTATTTTACAAAAAAAATAAAAAATAAAAAAATAAAAAATTTCGGACGATAGCTGACCCACCCTGCGAGTGCCAAAAACGGGGGGGTGGGGTGTAATTTGCCCTATATACCTATAAATCACAGAAAATCAGCACTTTATTTGCGACAAAAAGGGACGTTTTCGGGCAAAAGCGGCAAAAATGCGGCTTTTCCCGTTTCCGTTTTCGTTTTCTGCTGATTTCTCAAACGAAGGGAAAAGCGAGAATACGAAAAGTAAAAAGATAAAACATTTGCAGCAAAGGTGCTGAAAAGCACGAAATTCCCAAAAAGTTTTCAGTTTAGAATTAATCTAAATAAGAAACGACAACAGAAAGCGAGTGCAAACAGATAGAAACCAAACATCAAACATTATTTAGAAATAATCTAGATAACTGAAACGTATCAATAAACGGCTGCAAAGATACGCAAACGGCAAAGAAAGTACAAACTATCTAGCAAACAGGAAAACCGCTGCAAACGGCAAATAATACGCTTTTAGACGTTTCCCCGATATATAAGGTACACGCACATATACATATATAGAAAACGGCTGCAAAGATGATTTTTCGGGCTGCAAAGGTGCAAAGGTAGGAAAACATATATAATCACACAACAATTTTATATTTAACACCTTATTTTGCAAAGTGGAGATAGCAGTTCGTGTAAATATTTAAGAAAATGCAGTTATTTTCAAGAAAAAAAGCGAGAAAAAACATAATTTTTTGCCTAAAAGTTTTGCAGATTCAGAAAAAAAGCCGTACCTTTGCATCGCAATCAAGAAACAACGAGATTACTTCTAAGCAGAGAAATCCTGTTATATCTATATTGTGTGTTCTTTGATTTACTTTCATGTTAGTGTAATAGAGAAATGAAAACTATCTTTTGCCGTGACTATAGCAATATATAGCATTAGACGTTTTATAGGCTCTATTATAAATCACTATCAGAAACCTAACAGATGTTAGTGTAACAATACGATATAGTAGTATTAAGCGGTTTTTATGTTAGCCAACTGAAAAGTAACATAAGGTAGTAACTTATAAATGAAAGTAGGAAAACGGATAGGCTATTATAAGGAATGTAGCTGCATTCGTACTTATTATAAAGCACTGAAACATTCTAAGGTGAGTAATGAAAAGTTAGAGTAATGAAATGAACTGAATGATAAATGAAAGTCAATACATAAATAAGTACGGTTATTGCAGGCGAAAACATCAGCCTTTGGAAATTGTGCGAGTCAATTGATAGCCACAAAATTAGTAACTTAAAAAACAAAGGAGATATGATTACAACAAGCAAATTTTCAGAGGTTGCAAAGGTACTCAAAGGACTTGCAGCAGTTTATAGTGTTCAATATGAGTCTTCATTTATTGAGTCTGATATGAAGATAGATATTGATACCATAAAAAAAGAGTTTGCTAACTGCAACGGCAAAAAGTACGGATTCGCATTAACAATTGGCATCCGTAAGTCTGGAACAAATAACTCATTAGGTAGCATGTTTCGCACATTTCTAGATGATGGCGAATTTGTTGCTTTGTTTACTCTTGAATTTGATAACCATACAAAGATATGGAATATCAAGAAAGTGACAAAGGAGGAGGAATGTTATTACTAGAAACAAAAAACCCACTACCTTAAAAAAGTAGTGGGCGAATCAAGTTAAAAGAAAAACTAATAACTTGGATTACTTCTAAGCGGTTGCAAAGTTATTAGTTTTTTCCGAATTAGCAAAATTAATTAGTAACTTTTAAATATTTTAGGTATGAAGACTTATAAAACAAATTATTCAGTAGCTGTAAATTGGTGTAATAATGCGCTTATCCTCTGCAACAATATTACAGAGATAGACCCATCTGTTTATGATAATATGCGCTTTGAACTGTTCGATGAAGAAGACGGCACACAAAGAGATATTTATCAGTGGTTTATTACAAATTGCACCGATGACGATGTAGAGTATTTGGAAAAAACATTTGGCTTACTTTTCACTTATTCAGACCTTTTGGATAAGTATATTCTTTGCGTTGACCATTTCGGCACAAGTTGGGATTACGTTGAATGGACAACTACAAACGAATTGGCAAAAAGAGAATTAGGAGAAAAGAAGTAATTAAAACTAATTGGAGGGCTATATATGACTAATAAAGAGATTGAAAGATACAGAAACAGCTATAAGGTGGTTAATGGCATCGGCTTTTGCCGTGTGAACAATGATATAAACGGGAATCCCCGTTATGTAGTTCATTTTCTCGCTTTTACCACTGACGAAGAAATGAGAAACGACAATTTAAGCCAAAGTCAATTGTATGCAATTGCCAAAAAGCGTGCAAATGATTTGGGCTTTTCTGTTTATCGTGCCAATTGGTACGGAGGCGGTTTTGTTGGGCAATCTTATTCTTTGATTGATACGGCAAACAAAATTAATGAGATAGTAAACAAGTAATAACAATAACCTTTGCACTCGCTTATTTGTGGGTGCAAAGGTACAAATAATATAAGATATGAAAAAGATAAGAATAAACATTTTGATAGACTTCTATACCGACAAATTGAGCGATATTGCAAATCGTGTTTCAGTCTTGGCAGCCACGGCGCAACAAGAAGACGAAAAGCCAAATTTTCACAAAATAGCAAAGGAGGCTAAAGCCCTGTTTGCCGATTATATCGTATTTAAAGCGAAAGCACGTAAATTTATAGATTTACTTGGTATGCCTTACGGTCAAATGTGGGCAAACGAATATGAATTGCGTGCTGCAAAGCACTTCGATTTTCTTTTAAACTAATTGGATATGGATATAACAATACCTTTCGTTTTCGCCCTTATATCTTACGTACTGGGTATTATTGTGGGTAAGAATTGGAATAAGTACGTAAAAGAGTAAATAACCTTTAAAACGCAAAGAAATGACTTATGCAGGTGTATCTAAAACAAAGATAGGTAATTATACCTACGATGTTTGTTATTTTTCCGTGAATTTGTGCAAAGAGTATGTTTGTCGCATTTTTCACAAAGGTAGTACTAAATTAGTTTGCGAGAAAAGGGGAAAGACTACCAAAGCGGCTTTGTTAGCTGCAAGAAAAGCGGCAAAGGCAATATTATTATAGTATTGGATAGGTGCAAAGGTTGTGGCTATCTCTATATGTGTTCCTGTATGTTTGGATATGCCACCGAATAATGTGCGGTTGGATATTGCAGCAAACAAGCCGTTTAATGCGGTCGTAGGCGATTGCTTATGTGGTGTTGGCAAAGTAGTACATACGCTACCTTTGCCGCCTCCACGGAACAAAAGAATGAGTGAAATAACAAAAGTAAATCAATTAATAAAGAAACAGAAATGAAAAAAGTATTTGTAGTAAGTATTAGCAAACATTGTGAAAGTCGTGTTTATGCAGCAGAGGAAGATAGAATTGTACCTCGCATGATAAATGGCGTATTACGTATCTTTGAAAGCAAGGATGACGCAAAGAAATACATTGAAACATTCTATAACGAAAGTGCGACTGATAATGCGTCTTTAAGTAGTCGTGATGAAAAGAAGGGTAGCTACAAAGCGACTTTGAACGACTGGTATAATGAAGACGATAAAACAACTACTTGGGATGGCATACCATTGAAAGGTTGCAAGCAGAAAATCACCATCAAATTGTACTCTATGGAATTAACTAAATCAGGTTCAAATGCAGATTTGGATGATGATATGTACGATTTGCTTGCAGGTGAAGATACAGATAGAGCAATTATAAACTAATAAAAGAAAGGAACGAAAATGAAAGTACATCACATAGCGCATTATGAATATGGCAGAAGACCACATTCAGAAATGAGAGAAAAAGAGTTCCCTACACGTTGGGAAGCTGAGAAATTTTGCGAGGAATGGAGTAGAGACCATTGGTGTTTTGGTGGTGCAGCATGGGTAGAAAGCACTACAGAGCCGAGACCTATAACCGCTAGCGATGTTCTCGCAGCCGCAGTAATCAAAAAGATTTTAAGATATTAAAACGATTAAGTTATGAAAGTATATGTAGTTATCACTTCATACCAACACGGATTGGGTGAAGCTGTTGAGGTAGATGCAGAAGTCTTCGATACCAGCGACAAGGCTAGAAAAGCGATGGGAGAGAAAGGACGGAACACATTGGAAAGCTATAAGCATTCATTGGATTGTGACGATTTCCAAATCAGCGTATCAGGCTCATTCTATCATATCTCAGACAACGAAGGTGAGACGTGGGATAATTTCGATATTGTAGAACAAGAATTAAAGTAATAAGACTATGGAGATTAAGAATGCAGCTCATTGCTCTATCAACGGAAAAGACCTTTGTCTTGATGAGTTGGTAAGAGATTTGTTCAATGATGGTCAGTACGCTTGGAATAAAGACAATACAGAAATGGTTGGATTTGCCGGCAACGAGCCAGTATTGGTACGTCAAGAAACAGACAACAAATTGTTGGTTAGATTCCTTGGCGATGCTTGGTGTCCTGATGTTGTTGAGAAATGGATGAAGAGAATTGAACATGACAAGAACAATGATGTAGATTACATAATTGATACTTATATGTTTGGAGTGATTGAGAATGACCGAGAGCGTAAAAGTAGCGATTTCCATGTATCATTCTATTATCGTGGATAATAAATAGCAGAAAGTAACGTTTTAAGTAATAAGAGATAGGATAGGAGATAGGAGAAATGAAGACAACAGAAATCATGAATGCAGGTGGCACATCTGTAAAATACGACATCGTGAACATCGGCTGTAAGGATTGCCCTTATTGCATGATGGCAGAAGGTCACTACCTTTGCCGTTCGGACAAAAGCTGCAACGCAAAGGCAAACATGACCGATGATGATGAGCCAAAGCAGAAAGTAATAATATACAGTCGTGTCTCTACTGAAAAGCAGACATTGGAGCAGCAGGAAAGAACAATCAACGAATGGTTGAATTGTCACAATCTGAAAGCTACTCACGAAGTGAAGGAGGAAGGTGTATCGGGTAAGGTATCTTATAAGGATAGAAACCTTGGTAAGGTAGTGTTGCCGATGCTTGATAAGGGTGATATACTTATTGTGTCAGAGGTCAGCCGTATCGGTCGTTCCATGAGCGACATCAACAAGTTTGTTAATGACGAACTGAAACCACGTGGCGTGCGCTTGGTAATCGTACAGATGGGCATTGACCTTGATTGCAGCCATCTGAAAGCGATAGACGAAATGCTATTGTTCGCTTTCTCATTCTCGGCACAGATGGAGCGTGAACTCATTCAAGAGAGAACACAGAGCGCATTGGAAGTACGCAAGCAGAAGTTGGCACAAGACGGAGAATTTATTTCAAAGTCTGGTAAGGTCGTTAAGAAGTTGGGCAGACCTAGAAAATGTGACTTATCAAATGCACAGAAGGCGGCATCGGAAAAGCGCAAGAAAGAGGCTGCTGAGAAACCTTGCAATAAAGCTATATGGAATGTGGTTAAGAAGTGTACCAATGACTTCACGGAATTGACTACACCTAACTTTGCCGATGCAGCTATGATGTTGCAGCAGATGGGCGTTTATTCGTCCACTGGCAAGGTATTAACCAAAGAACTAGTAAGAAGTGCGTACTACAACTTACGTTCAGTCTATGGCAGTCAGGTTTATTTCAGACGTGGTTCTGCCAACTATCGTGTAATGCGAGAAAAGGGTATGACTGACGAGGAGATTCAGCAGTATTACAAGGAACTGAATAATAACAATAATAATACGGAGGAGGAATAAGTTATGATTATAGCATCACTCAAAGGAAAGATATTCAAGAAAATACATAACTTGGTGTACGATGATGGAGAAATGGTAAATGCCAAGATACCTAGTTGCCGCATCAATATGACGGAAAAAGATTTCTTTGATTTCGTCAGAAGTCTTGAATGCAGCTACAATATCTCAATAATGTATCACGATTAAAACGGAAAAAGTTATGGCATTTTTAATAGCAATTTGGCTAATCGGCACATTGTTCGATTGCGCCATGGGCAGAAATAAAGATTAAAATTTCTGCCCTACACACAATATAATGACGCATATTGCGTTATCTTTTGAAATAATATAAATATAGCCCTACGCAGCACGGTCAAGCGAATAAGTTATGAAGATTAAGACATCAAAGTACAACGAAGTAAGATTATCTGATGTTGCTCAATACATCAAAGTTCCTGCACAGATAGTAAAGCCATCTACTCCAAATGGAGTATTGATTGGTGATGTTCAATACGAAGACGGAAAGAAAGAGCGAGTATATTCAGACTGTGAAGTACGTATTAACAACGTTCAGCTACCATTCGCAGTTGGAGAAGATAGCTACTTCAATAGCGAGATTGAAATCAACTAACAGATTCAGCCCTCGCCATCACGGTCAAGTCAGAAATATGAAGATAAATGCGGGATGATATATTTCGCTTACCTTAATGGCAACATTAAACGATATAAGAGAAATGAATTTCTCAAAATGGCAAAAGAAAACGAAGTTTGACAATTAAGCCCTCGCTATCACGGTCAAAGCAATATTATGATAACAACTAATATCAAATTCAACCGAGTTGTTGCAAAGGAAAATTTCAACAACAACAGTATCGAAGAACTGAAGAATGCTATTGAGAAAGGCATCCTTAGCGAAACAGGTCTGATTGTCGCAAGTGACATGAAAAAGGCAAAAGAAATATTGAACCCCGATGGTAGTCTTGAGATACAGAAGACCGTTGCAGGAGAAGCTATTGCCTTCCTCGCTGATGAGACCGCAGTGTCGGTAAGACTTATCCAATACAACCCTCATGGTCTTTTAAAATTCGTATATACGATAAAAGCAACGGAAATCTGATGTAAAACAACCCTTCAGCCCTCGACACCACGGTTAAGTCACTATAAATGAAAAAGGTTTTAATGTTTATGGCAATTATGATTGCCGTGGTCGTGCAAGCAAATGCACAGAAAGTTTTTGGTATTGATATTACCACGACTTGCAAACGATATTGCTATCAGCTTGCAACAAAGAAAGGTTACAAGCCTTACGAAAGTATTGCTGGCGATAAGCGATTCAAGGTTACATACGCAGGGTACAAAGGTACTGAAATGCACGTAAGATATGACCAATCAAATGATTCTATAACCGAAGTAGCTTTTTACTTTCCAAACAGAACCAAAGAAGAGAAGTCGGATATATATAACGATTTAGTCCGTCAGTTTAAACAGATAGACCCAAACGGAAGTGATTCAAGAATGGACATACCACTTATAAACACACATAACAGAATGTGGGCAGGTAAGGCTGCTATGATATTTGATGAAGTAAGCGGCAAACTATTCGTTTCATATAAATCTAAATACGAGAGAAAGGGTAATACCACAAAGGCAAGCCCAGATATTTAGTTGGTAATTATTCACCAACATATATAACATCATGTTTTTAAAACTTATGATTTTGCTCATGTTTTATGGGGCTTATTGCCTCTTCAAGGGCAAGTAAAAAGTTGGCTGACTCATTTGTTTGGGTCAGCCTATTTTGTAGAATATGGTGTAAAAAACAAATTAATCGAAGAATTAATAACTGCCAAATGTTAAAGTTTGGTTAAAGGTTTACTTAGCACACGCAAGATTGGAATATTTTTCGTATCTTTGCAGCGTTCAATAAATATATCGGGAGAGAAATAGGAAGCTCTTCCGTCAATTCGGTGGAGCATTTTTTATGCTCTTAATCTTACGAGACTGATATATCCATATCAAAGATATAGGTGTATCGCCCCTTGCACATATCGTAATGGTGTGTGCGTGCTTTCCGATATAGGCATTGAACAAAGGGTAGCGGTACACCCTTTTCGTGTATCAACCCAACATTTGTTTAACGTTCAAAAATATATCGAAATGAACGAAAATTTAATTTTAACGAAGGATAGTGTTCCATCGGATATTGAACGCTACTTCCGTGGTGTGTTGGCATTAGACCAACAAGACAAGGTGTTTTCAGTTAACCTTGATGATGTTTGGCAGTTGGCTTATTCTGAAAGAGGTAAGGCAGTCAGAGCATTGAAGGCTAACTTTATTGAAAATGTGGACTTTATCAGTATTGCCCAATCGGGCAAAACTGCTACTGGCGGTTTTAAGAAGATAGATTACTACATCACTTCCGCTTGTTTAGAGTATTTCGTGGCTCGTAAGGTTCGCCGTGTATTCGAGGTTTATCGTAGAGTGTTCCATCAAGTAGTTTCACAAATTCAGCAGCAACCATCTTTGCAGGAACAGATTCAAGCCAACCTCACGTTTGCGGATTGGGCTATCAAGACCCTCAACATCAATGAGGCATCCAAACTCGGATGGGCAAAGAAGATTAGCGACAAGTTCGGTTTGGCTGCCGAATTGCCAGATGCAGTGAACGCAGGAACGGAAAAGCCGATTACGCACGCTGCCACCGACTTATTGAAGTCACACAACGTTGGTATCTCAGCGCAGGCATTCAATCGTATGCTTGAACTCAAAGGCGTTGTCAAGCACGCTACCCGTCCAGGAAAGCGAGGAAAGGTGCATAGCTGGTATGTTATCACTCCAGCCTTTGACAAGTACGGACAGAACCAGCAAGACCCTAAGTTTCAGCAGCAGACACAGATACGTTGGTATGATGCTACATTTACTGAATTGCTCACCATTGTTGGATTGAGCAATCAGACATCACTCAATTTAAATTAATAGGAGATTATATTATGGAAAAGGATATTCAGCAGATTCAGCAAGAGAATAAAGAGAAGATGGAACAGGAACGTGCTATGCAGAATGTAACCTGTCCTAAGTTGGCAAAGACCCTTGTAAAGTTGCAGGAGGTGAACAACGAGTTCTACAACGAGTTCGACAGAGCATACAACATCGGAGCAAGAGAACTGCACGATGATATGGAGAATGATTTCTTCAACGCATACGACCAGTTGCAGTCGGTCATAACTAATCTTATGACGAAGATACTTCAAGTTGAGTTGCGTAATGCTGTGCCATCTGATTATGATAAGTAGTGTTTAAACTCATATTTGTTATTATTGTTATTCCTCGCTTGCCTTTAATGGTAGGCGAGGATTTGTTTTATGGCGCATACAAGACGTTTTAGCAGTCTCACCGATAAATCATACCAACGAACTATTTTAACCGCTTACAGAAGAAATTTTCACTATCTCTTTGAGTTCTCAGATATTTTGTCTATCTTTGCAAAGCAATTATTCATTGGAACTCATCTATCTATCTCAGCCCTGCCGTTGGTGCTCAATGGTGGGGCTTTACTATCGCATTTCTTTTATATAATAGTGCCAAGAAAACCCAAAGGTCTTTAGCCTCTGGGATGAATTGGCACAAAAATTAGCTTTGTTTCTCAATGTATTTTCTGAAGGTGTCACCATTTGCATCATATATATTGAAATTGTGTAATATTTTGAAAATAATTGCATTTTTCCTTTGTATTTCGAGAAAAAATTCGTATCTTTGTACATTATGAAGATGATACAGAAGACATATAAATTCAGGCTTTACCCGAATAAGGAGCAAGAGATGATGCTTGCGAATTATTTTGGCAGTGTCCGCTTTGTCTATAATCATTTTCTCGCCGAGCGCAAGGAACAATACGAGAAGACCAAGAAAAGCCCAAACTATTACGAGCAGGCAAAGGAATTGACTGCAATGAAGAAGACTGAGGCTTTCTCATGGCTAAAGGAAATCAACAGCCAGACCTTGCAGCACGCCTTGCGCCACTTAGATACCGCCTACGTGAACTTTTTCAAAGGTAGGGCTAAGTTTCCACGCTTCCATTCAAAGAAACATGGTGGCAGCTTTGCCGTTCCTCAACATTTCAAGGTTGAAGGAAACAGGATATTCATCCCGAAATTCAAGGATGGTATCAAGTTTGCCAAGAGCCAAGATGTCAAGGGCGAATTAAGAAACATGACGGTATCTGTTACACCAAGCGGAAAGTATTACGTTTGTATTATGACACAAGTTGAAATCGAAGACTTGGAGAAAACCAATTTGAGTATCGGCATTGACTTGGGTTTGAAGGACTTCGTGATAACTTCCGATGGTGACAGATACACATCAAATAAATTCATCAAGAAATATTCAAAGAAGCTTGCTTCGATGCAAAAGCGCCTTTCTCGCAAGAAGAAGGGAAGCAATTCTTGGAACAAACAACGCATCAAGGTAGCAAGGTTGCAGGAGAAAATCATGTCTTGCCGCAACGATAAGTTGCACAAGATTTCCACCGACCTCATCCGTAAGTACGATGTGATTTGCTGCGAGGACTTGAACGTCAAGGGGATGGTCAGGAACCACCACCTCGCCAAGTCCATTTCCGATGCAAGCTGGGGTACGTTCGTCACGATGCTGGAGTACAAAGCGAAGTGGTATGGAAAGACCCTATCCAAGATAGGGAGGTTCTATCCTTCGTCAAAGACTTGCCATCACTGCGGTTACGTCAAGGAAGATTTGTCTTTGTCTGACCGTTACTACACTTGCCCTAATTGCGGCAAATTGATAGACCGTGACTTGAACGCAGCAATGAACATTCTTGATGAAGGATTAAGAAATATATCGGCAGGGACTGTCGATTACACCAATGGAGAGGGCGTAAGACTTGCTCGCAAGCATTCCTCGATGAAGTCGGAATCCCACAAGTCTTTAACTTGTGGGTAGTTCAAACCTATCATATCGCCCTGAAGCATCATTTTTGGTGGTGTGGGGCATTTTCTTTTTATTTTTAAGTTTATTTATATAGTGTTAAATGCCCCGTATCTCTATCTAAATATCAAATATCCACGTTAATGAATTTAACGAAAAAATATGTACTTTGCTGATAGAAAAATTATATGTATATTTGCGGCGCAAATGAAAGGTGTAGAGACTGAGTAAGATGTGGAAAGGAAAAGATATTGCTATTCGGCTGGCGACCGTATGAGCATTAAACAAAGCCAAACAGTAAACTCCGAAGGGTTATTCTCTACCTCTGACCCTTTGGAGTTTCTAATTTAAATATCAGAGGTATGCACAACATTAGAATAGGAATAGAGCAAGCTAAAATTGCACTGAGCGACAAAGACCGCTTGGTGGCATTCTGTTTTGCCCTAAAGATTAAGTTCCTTTTCCGTGCATCCGATTTACATTATGGCTCAAAAAATCAAGCAGCAAAGGCTCTTGGTTTCAACAAGCCAACATTTACACAATATCTGGACTTGGCTATCAAGTTCGGTTATTGCAGGATAGAAACAAATAAGTTCGGTGTGAAGAAAATCATAGCGAACAAAATACATAATAAAGATTATAGTTACAAGACAAGACGAGGAGAGTTGAAGAATCTTAGCTTACCGAGCCTTAAAAATCTTGTGCGCGAAGCTGTTATCTATAACAAGATAAACATCATCGAAGAAGTCATCAATACGCATAGTAGAGCCGTTAATGGGCATACAATATCAAGTGTACGCAATGCTCGTAAGACGGAAGCTCGTATGTTGAAGAAACCATTCGACGAGAAGTACACTGGGAGTTACTCTAACATCAGAATGACACAAGACATTAACGGAACGTTGTATCAAGCAAGAAAAGCTATCACATCACTTGTTAAATCTGGTAAAGTACGCAAGATTACCCAATGCACAGAGGCAAACGTTGATGCGTGCGTATGCACCAACAACCAAAGTTTCCGTGCAGCAGATGGGACTCTTATTATCATTTCTGCAAAATACAGAAAAGGTTTACTGCGATGTGCCAACAAATACAAGATTTTGGAGAAGCAAATATCGAAGGCAAAGAGTGGCACAAATCAGAAGAAAGTTGAGTTCAAAATCAAGCGGGTAAAAAATAACATATAGTAATAGTAGAGGCAGAGTGGAGATTTCGCATGAATGCGATTGAACCATTTTTTTTAAAAGAATAATAACATAATAGCGTAGAGATTATGAAAAATGATATTGTAAAAGATACTCCATCATTGGAGGAGTTTTGTAGTTACATCGAAAGAAAGGGATATGATATTGACCCGTTCGCTCTCTATAAAGAGTTCGAAGATAGAGATTGGACTACAGCAAAAGGTGTTCGTACTAAGTCATGGACATCATTAGTTGACGCTAGAAATAGTGTCGTGAGTCAGAGACGAAAGAACGACCAGGCAGTTCTTCTTGGCATTCCAAAGCAAAGAAAGCGTGAAAGTAAGCAGAAATATCAAAGAAGGGTAGCTGCTGCTAGAACAAAAGCCGTAAAAATGAATTATGATGAGTTTCTGCAAGACCCAAGATGGCTTGCATTCCGCCAATTTGTATTTGCGGTTCGAGGTCACAAATGTGAGGTTTGCGGTTCTACAGAGCGATTGCAAGTGCATCACGTAGGCTACAAGACTGGTTTGCTTCCTTGGGAATACACTTGCAACGATGTTAAAGTACTTTGCCGTAATTGTCACGCAAGAGTTCATGGTAAGTACGAAGGCTGATTTTTAAGTATTAAAAGTTTAAAATTAGATAATATGTTTGGAAAAGAAACAATCACTCGAAAGTGTGTAATAACACTTATGGGGGGGTACAAAGTAGTAGGCACGTTATCAATGCCGAAACCGAAAAAAGCTATGTTTCCTGACGAAATGGAACGTAACTTTATCAAGAGTTTTAATGAGTCGCAGCCTAATGCAGTAAACAAGGCTGTTAGTGTTCACATTTTAAGAAATTGATTATGATGGTAGTAGCAGATAGAATTAGAATTACGGCTCAGATTGCAGTGTTGAAGGAGATTGCCATTGACTATAAGGGAAAGACAATCGACAACATTATACAGCAGTTAGAGCTGAGATTGGCAGATTCAAATCTGGAATAATAAAAGAGTTGGTAATATGGCTAGAATCACAAGAAACAAAGCTGCCGAGATACTTGGTTTATCTAGACAGACAATCAGTAACTACATCGAGCAAGGTCTCATTGGAAGTTGTGTAGGCGAGCATGGTATCTTGTACGTAAATAGTGAGGACGTTGAGAAATACGCCCAGAAGTACAAGATGCTTGCAGCCAACGAAAAGATGATAGATAATAAGCTCAAAGAAGTTGAAGCGCACAAGCGTGCAATAAACGTTGAACTTACAGAGTTGAGAAACAGAGCGACCGCTAACGGCAAACTGGCTGCAAACGCTGTTGGTATGCTTTTTGGCGTTATTAACGCTATGTCGTATCTTAACATCACTCCAAAACTCAGCTATCGTGAATCTAAGTTGCTAAAGGACATAATTAACGGAATGACCTATGATGAGTTGTCACTCAAGTATGGCGTATCAGCAACTAGAATCAGACAGATTGTTGAGAAGACTTGCAATAAGCTGACGTACAACGAGGATGCCGCCATTGCCGAGATTGCCACAAATCAAGATTTGAGAATCGTGATTGATGGTTTAAAGAAGAAACTAAAAGCAACACAAGCTAGTTATGATGAATACAGACGTGCAAAAGGTGATACTCCTATCGGTGGAACAATACTTCCACCATTAATACTTGGTAAAGATGTAAACGACTGTGGCTTTCCTGTTCGTATTCTGAATATGTTCAGATGGTGCGACGTATATACCGTAGGCGATTTACTCCGCAAATTCCATGGTAAGTCTGATTTGGATAAGATTAGAAATCTTGGCAAAAAGAGTATATAGATTATTCTCGACTTTATCGAAGAGAACAATCTTAGCTTCAAACAGAATGGAGAGAGTGATGAGGATTTCTATATTCGTCTCAACAATAATTTATCAAATAAGAAACATGAAGAAAATGATTAAGAAAGTATTAGGGTTTGTTACTATCGGTAACGTCAGTGTATTGATGGCTGCGATGATAGGCGTATACTATCTGTTTATCAAACGTTTTGAGCCAGCTATTTTGTATTTGCTTTTGGCGATTGCACTTTTGTTTATTAACTTTTTATTTAGAAAGTATGGCGAAGTGCTTAAACTTGCAAAAAAGTGCAACGACAACGAGAGGGATGCTGTGCAGGAAGCGATATGGCTTTACGATGAGCTACAACTTGAAAAGCAGCGTCACACACTGACCGCATTACAAGGTATGAAGTATAAGAATAAGGCTGAGTTTATGCAGCGCAAGAAGAGCCTTACACAATACCTAAAGTATTTTGATGCAATTGATAATCTCTACGAACAAGAGGTTGAACGCTTACATAAAATGAAGAAAGAAATTGAAAAGAAGAATAATGATGGAAAAGACCAAGAAAATAACTCTGAAACAGAGACTGCAAAATCTGAGTGAAGAACAAACACCATTCTTTCACTCGCTTACACCATTCGCCGCAGGATTCACACAAGGTTTCAATTACGAAAAGAAACGTCTTGTTGCCGCATTGGTGAATAACTCGGAAGTCACAAAGGACTTCATCAACGAGCCTATCAGCTTACCAATAAGCGATAGCATTCTGTTTATGCACGCATTCATTGATGGCTCTGTTGATTATCGTAAGAAGATTGAAACTATTCTATCGGACAAATAGCAAGAAAGGGAGGTTAATAGCCTCCCTTTTTATTTGCCATTTCGGAAAACTCAAAACATCATTTGAGTTTTATTTATTGTCTTTGTTACACCCTAAATCAGCATTCAGATAGTCAATGACCTTTCTGTTGGCTTCGTCAATCTTCTTTGTATCATACTTGATATAGGTTGATGTTACCGCATTATCCCACATCGCATGACCTAATGCCCTGCCTATAACTTCCATCGGTATATCTATCTCGCTTGCTAGCGTTGCCCACGTATGGCGATTATAGTAGGTGGAAAGATAAGGGAACATCGGTTCTTTACTATATTCTCTGAATTTACCTAACCTTTTAAGTCTGAAATTCAAATTGCTCTCAAAGTGTTTGAGGTTGAACTTACTGCTGTCCTTATACTTTAAAAGGTATTTCTTGCCTTTGTATCGCTTGATAATCTCCAACGCCTCTGGTTCTACCTTTATATCATACAATCGTCCTGTCTTGTTACGCTTGTAGCATATTCTGCCGCCACGAAGGTCTGTTGGCTTCAAATCGAGAAGGTCTGATATATTGATACCAATCAAATAGAAACCTAGCATGAACAAATCCCTTGATTCACGTTGAGGGTTAGTGTGGAACTCTGCATCACGCAACTGTCTCATCTGTTCTAGAGATAAACAACGCTTTCTTGTTTCCTCATGTGGAAGTACGTACTTACGGAATGGGAATAGGGTTGTTATCTCATTATCAATTGCCCAATTGAATGTTGCCTTGATATTTCTCAAATCAATATGAACTCCGTTAGGCATTCGCCCTCTATCATATTCATGCTTCACAAACTTATCGAGCCAGTCTCTAGTGATGGTATCAAATGTACACTTAGCATCAAAATTTCTGATTCTGATGATAGTCACATCATATACTCTCTTCGTGCCAGCTTTCAAATTCTTGGAATCCGCACACATCTGCATATAGTCGAGGAAATTCTTCTCAGCTACCTTGCCTCCCTTTATAATCTCTCTCAGATGGCTTTTTAGCATCGGAACGTCCTCACCCTTGTGCAGCAGTATATAGTCTTCCACGTTTGAATATAGCTCTGCCAGTCGCTTAGTCTTTGCCTTTGCAGACTTGTCTGAACGAGGAAATACCATACCATCGAACTTCTCTGTCGATTGCAATCCTGTGTATATATAGAATCTCTTGCACTTATGAGTGATGGAGAAATACACCTTATATGTCTTGTCTTCAACGTAAACCTTCATAATTCTATCTCCTATTAGCTTGCATATTACTTGCAAAGTCTATCAGTTTTTATCATATTTACGGGGTTTTTCGGGCGTTTTTTACTGTATATTTTACTCGTTAAATCTCGTAAAATGCTGATACTCAGTGTGAATGCTTATCGCATAAAGTGAAGCTCTATCGGTTCTCCGTTCTTCGGCTCATAGCCTCCCTGCACGCAGAGGGAAGCAACACGTAATTTCTTTTCCATTGTCGGTTATTCTTTTATTTTGTGTTGTTATAATTTTCTTCTTTCTTTGTTGTTAACGCCCTGAAAGGGCAGAAGCTCTTAGCCCTGGGCATCGCCCTGGGTATTCATGACGCAAGCCTGTCGCCCTGTAAGGGCAAAAGCTTTGTTATTTCATAAAGACGAAATATACGGCAGCGATGAGGCAGACGAATGCGGCAAAGTGATTCCAATGCAGACCCTGCCCCTGGAAGAGGATGTTGGCGATGATGGCGAAGACGATGAGCGACACGCACTCTTGTATCACTTTGAGCTGTACCAGATTGAATGGACCGCCGTTGTCGATGAATCCGATGCGGTTGGCTGGTACCTGGCAGCAGTATTCGAAGAAGGCGATCGCCCAACTGAAGGCGATGACTCCGATGAGTGGCCAGTTGCTGCTGGTGCCCGTCTGCTGGAGTTTGAGATGTCCATACCATGCGAGCGTCATGAAGATGTTGCTCAGCACGAGGAGCAGGATAGTATATATTCCGTTCATTTTCTCTTATGTTTTTGATTTCTTAATTGATAAGATTTCTTTTATATTCTCTTATGTTCTTTGATGCTCTACATATATAATAATGTATGAGTGGCTGCAAAGATACACTTTTTCTCTTGAAAATGTATGGAAAATCATGAAAATGCGCATGAAAAAGAAAAAAGTTGCCGAAAAATTTGGTGGTGCCAGAAAAAAGCAGTACCTTTGCAACCGCTTTTGAGAAATAACTCAAATGCTCAGCTTGCTGCACCCTTAGCTCAGTTGGTAGAGCAACTGACTCTTAATCAGTGGGTCTAGGGTTCGAATCCCTAAGGGTGTACAAAAAAGCTCCGAAGAAGTTCATCTTTCTTCGGAGCTTTTTTTTTGTTGTTGTAAAAAGAATAGGCATTGCTTTCAGCGAAGCCTCTTCCTGCACTCAGGGCATACTCCCTTGATGACGAAGGAGACGGAGTGAGGATAGAATCCTTCCGGCAATTCGAAGCTCGGAATATGGATATCCTCCATGCAGAACGAACGGTGGCATGATTCGCAGTAGAAATGAATATGACCATCATGATGGTCACACTCTCCTTCCTCCTCACACACTTCGTAGTTCAATATCCCCCTTCCATCCTCGAAGGCATGAACGGCATCATGCTCCAGAAAGAGCGTCAGCGTGCGGAAGATGCTCGACTTATCCATCGACACCATCTTCTGCTCCAAATCCTTCAGACTCAGTGGATTCTGCTCATTCGCCAGAGTCTTCATCACCAGTATGCGGTTGGAGGTGGGCTTGATGCCCTTTGCCTCCAGCTTATGAACAATCTCTTCTGTTTCCATTTTTTTCACTTTTTAAATCCCCATCCCTTTATAGTATCTGCATTTTTGCGCCAAACGACAGTCCGAAGACATCCCAGAAACCTGCATTGCCGTTGCGGTAGAATCGCATGAAATAGATATCATTCGTACTCAACTCATAGAAGAACGTGAGGCTCTTCACGCGCTTGCGCCTGTTGTTCGGAATCTGATACGTAAACCGTTCGCCAAATCCCAGATTCGGGCGGATTCGGGTAGAGAAGGGATAATATCCGCTCTCGTACTTGGTAGGCTGCTTTGTCCAGAAATCGTGCCCCAACACCGTGTTCAGGTACAGCGTGCATTCCAGGGGTTCAAACTGCCAGCCCTTTCCCCAGTCCTTTCGCCAGGGAATGAAGTTCTCCTTCAGCGTGATAGTCATTTTTACTTCATCCGAATCATATTTCGGAACGATGCCGAAGAGCAGATGCGTCTCCCACTGGCTTCGCTTGCCGTAGTCCCATCCGATACCCAGCGAGATGATACCCATGTTGCCGCAAGTCTGTATCACGCTCTGCGTAGGCATCAGTACATCCCAGTGTTTGCGATAGCGGAGGATGCGCCTGTCGTATCGGGTGAGTGAATCTTCTTCTGAACTCTCCTTTCCTAAATTCTCCTTTCCTAACCCCTCCTCGCCGGCGTTTGCCGTTGTGCTTGCCGATAGCAGGAGAAGCGCCCATGTACTGAACTTAAAAATCGATGACTTCAACATGATAATCCTTTGGTGTGATGGTGAAAATGTAATATTGACGGAAGTGCACGCTGCTTGCCATATAGAACAGGGTACCGTTGTTGTAAAGGTCTTCCGTCTTGGTATGATGACCGTGGCCGTCCAGGCAGAACAGCAGGCGAGGGAACTCGTGGATGTAATAATTGAATACCTTCGCTACGTTGTTGTTAAACTGCTCGGAGTAGGGAGGTGCATGCATGCACACCACGGTACGGTCGAAGTCGAGCGAATCGGCAGAGCGTTCCGCCTCCATGAAGTCGAAGTTGGGCACCGGACGGGAGTAGTCATACTCGATGGCATTGGTGTTGAGGCAAACGAACTTCACCTTTCCGGCGATGAAGCTGAAGTCGGGGTCGCCGTAGATGGCCTCGTAGGTCTGGTTGCCCGTGCCCAGACAATCGTGGTTGCCCAGCAGCACCACCGAAGGCATCTTGAGTTTCAGCATTCTTTCTCGTGTCCACTTCATTTCGCGGGTAGCGCCGAAGTCGGAGATGTCGCCGCAGTGGATCACGAAGTCGATGCTGTCTTGGCGGCTGTTGATGTCATTAACCGCCTTCTGCAGGTCGTCGTACCACTGATGGCTGTCGCTGATCACGGCAAACCGGATGGTATCCTTGCTCTTCACCGTCTGCTCTATCTTCTGTATGTTCTTGGCATTCAGATTGGTTTCGCCCTTTATGCGAACATCGTAAGGGTGAACATCGAATACGGTATCGCAGCCCGTAAGGAGCAGGGCGGCGATACAGACAAGTAGATAAATTTTGATGTGAGATTTCATATCTTATACCTTATTTTAAATACATATTCATATTCTAGTCTATCTGATATTCTAGCCAGTTTGATATTCCAGGCTATTTGATATTCTAGTCTATTGATTTCGCGTGCAAAGGTACGAAAAAAACTTGAATAACGAATGAGGTTTTTACAAAAAGACCACTTTTAAGGAGAAAAAGATAAAAAAAAGAAGGTGCGCCAGATTCACTTCCTTGTAATCTGGCACACCTTGATGATTTTAGAGATCTCCGTTGTTTTTTAGAAATCTGCATTGTTTTTTAGAAATCTACGTTGTCGCCGTTACCATCGCCATCGGTAGAACCGCCACCCTGGCTGGTGTTGCCTCCCTGGCTGGAATCACCTCCCTGGCTGGTACCTCCGCCCTGCGAAGTACCTCCTCCCTGATTGGTGTTATCCTTGTTGTCACCCTCCCCGGTGTCGTTCTTGTCGGCAGAGGTAACCTGCTTCACGATCTTGCCGTTGCGGTCGTAGCAGGTGATGTTGACGCTGGTCTTTGCGAGCTCCTCCTTGATGTCGGCGTTAGGCACGAAGATGATGTAGCGGCGGTTGATGAGCGAGCTGCTCACCTTGTTGACATCCTCCACGGCGGTAGAATTCAGACCGAATCGGAGGGAGCCGAGTCCCGGTACAGCCACGGAGTGACCCTCTGTGGCCCATGCGGTGATGACTGCTCCGATGGCACCCCAGGCGGCATTGATCACCTGCTTGGCGAGTCCGCTGCGCACGGCAGCTTCCTCGATAACCTTACTCTGGGTAAGCTGACCGTAGAGGTCTGCCTGCATAACGTATGCCCACTTCTGCTTACCCTTCTCAAAAGCGACGTTGCGCTCAATAGCTTTTACTTTGATACCCATAATTCAAATAGTTATTTTAGTGAATAATTTAGTTTCTACATGTGCTACATGCAGCTCGTAACTCCGAGTGATGTGCAGAGTGCAGTGAGCACCGTCACGATGACTTGCAGAATCGTTTTCCAAGTTTCCTTTTTCATTTTCTTCATTCCTTTCTTTTTAGTGAATAATCCAGTTTCTGTATCGGGCATCCCCCCTCCATGCAGTTCCGCGGTATCCTGTCCGGCAGAGAGCCCCATCAATGAGTTTCATTGACGATGCAAAGATACAACATTTTTGGGCGAAATGCAATAGTTGTCCCGGCAGTTGAATCGGCTTGTCCCGGCAGTTGGGATGTGAGGCATGAAATCCCCTTCGATAGAGCTGCCATTTCCTGCGTCCCGACGTAGGAAATATTACGTCCCGACGCAGGAATTGCTACGTGGCGACGCAGGAAAAGGGGCGAGGAGGGGAGAGGGATCAAAGGAAAAGGTGAAAAAGTGAAAGTGAAAAGGTGAAATTCACAGAGGTGTCAAGGAACAGATGAGAAAAATGCCTGTTTCTGAGATTCCGTGTACGATGTAAAAGAGAAAAGAAATACGATATATTTAAGGTACACGTATATAATAATGTACGCGCGTAAGTACTACTCCTTTTTTCTTCACTATATTTCTTCTTTTATCCCTTTATAATACATAATCCTTTAAAGGTGTGTTTTTTTGTTCTCATTGAAAATTCACTTTTTCACTTTCACTTTTTCACTTTTTTTCAAATATATTTTGTTGTTTGTGATTTTTTGTGTACCTTTGTAGGGTGAAAGAGCATATTACTCTTTTATAACAATTTTAAAAATAAAAACTAATATGAATAATCCTAGATTTACGATATATAGGTTGAAGATTGAACCCTTTATGTCTGGAGCCCCTATTTCTGAAGACGTCGCAGAAAAGGTGGCTGAATATATCCTAGCTCATCTTATGGATATTAAGTTTGTTGATGGTAATGGAGAACCCATAATCACCTATGGATCTGAAGTTTTTAATACTCTGGGTTATGTTACCATCGAAAAGAAGAAAAAAATGACCATAGATATGAAGGAATGTCGAAAGCAGGAAGAGTTGCCAACCTATCCCGATTTTGCGCTTGTGTTGGATGCCAGAAAACCTCAGAAAGAAGGTATTCTCATTGGTATTCAAAACCAGTCAAAGTGTTTTGCTAATCTTGATACCGTTAGAAAAAGACTTGAGAAGTATTGGAGTCAGACCATTTGGGATGAATTCAATTGTAATGTAGAGTTGCGTCAGATAACATCATCTGATATGTTTTGGAAAACACTAGATAGAAAAATCCAAAATGGTTGTAAATTGACAGGTCTTCATCTTGATGTAGCCCAGATTTTGAAGAATGATTTTATTAATGAGCAAGTCAAAGAAAAAGCAAGCTTGGTCACCTCGTTTTTCTCGTTTTTAGAGGCCATTGATGCAGGGGATGGTGGCTTCTTCTTTAATGCGAAACCAGGGAAAGAACTTGATGTGACGGAAGTTAAACATAATCTTGGTATGGTGATAACTTTATCATGTAAATACGGATTCGTGGTCAAAGCACAGTTTGACCAAGAAAAGGATTGGATTACCTCAGAGGCTGCCGCTCCTTTCGTAAAGCGTCTTGACAGTTCGGCTTTTGTCAAACCAGAAGGAACAAAAGCAGCAGTGAAAGCCGCTAAACTTAAGCAGATGGCTGAATTGACCCGTTGGTTTGATGAGATTGTTGTTGAATTAGAGAGGATAAAGAAAGATAAGCAGAATGAACAGACTAGACATACAGTCAAGAGATAAAGTCAGAAAGCGCTATGCTGCTAATCCCTTGTATCTGATGATACAAAGCATTGGCGGAAAGTATATTCGGCCTGATTATAGATTGAAGTTGCGCCCCGAGGAAATTTTTCAAATCCTGATGGGGTGGATAGACGAAATCAAGTGCGAATCTGATAATGAGGCGGTATGCAGAAAGATGAAAGAAGCTTGGGATAAGCAGTGGGAAGCCTTTTGCGATATGGCTGAATTGGCTAACTGCGAGTGTCCTGATAGTGAAGTGGAAGAGTATGTATGTCTTATTCTGGGATTATTGCATAATTGTCTGGGCAAGCTGAGTGATGAAGCTTGTCCAGGTAATCTTCACTATCTGCGTTTTGGAAATCACCTGTTTGCCTCTGCCTGTGAGCAATCCAAGATGATGATGAAGTTTATGAGAGACATCTATCATCATGAATCTTATAGACTATATAGTCAGGATGTAAAGGACTGGCTTCTTGATTATATGAATAATGATGACTCCTTGCTTACTGATTCTGAAGGATGCCTTGTCTTGCAAGACGATGAAATCGTAATTGCTCCTCCTCTTACGGAGCATGATGATAAATTATATACTAAGCAGGCTAAAGCTATTTGGAGAAAACTCATAGAAAAAGGATGGTGTGAGAAGGATGGTTCGATGCTCGTTTGGAAAAAATCTAAACGGTCACTAGGCTATATGGTAAAACTGGTGGCACATGAGTTGAAGGTTTTAGATCCTTCTACCAAAAATATTGTATGGGATTCGTTTAAGCATTTATTTAAGGATTTAAATAATTCCTCTGTTCTTAGTCAGGCTAAGAGTGGGGCTGGAAAATTTAAGTTAGAAAGCCGTCCTAATTCGTGGCCTAGTGAAGCAGATGAACTGCGCATTTTGCTAAGATCTCTATAACTAAACTTCTATTGGCGTGTTGTGTTGTTGTTGTGCCAATAGTTTTGTTTCTTTTCTTTTTAAGCCATGTAAAAGGTTGTATGGCAGTTAGTTACTTGTGAAATTTGAGGTGTTGCGTCGTGTTGCGTAACACCTCGCTTATGCCCTTTTTTACTAATTTTGCAGCATCAAAATCAAATTGTTGATGATGATGCAAGATTTAAATGACACCTTGCAGCAGAACAAGTCGGGGACTTGCCCTGCTCACCAGCCATACGATTCGACCCAGGCTGGAAACCAATCAGAGGTCGAGTATAATAAAGAGGATACAGCTAAGTCCCATTCAGACTCCATAGAACTTCAACCTCTCATTCCTGACAAGGATTATCCTGCTGGAGTAAGAGAGTGGATGATGACGGCACCCAGTGAGCTCAAGTTTTCCACCCTTGCTGTGTCGAGTTCTATGCTTGCCGTATATGCCACTCGTATCCGCCTCAATTATGTTTACGATAATTCGCTTTCAGCCATTCTTCTTCACGTGCTGGTATGTGGTGATCAGAGCTCAGGAAAATCGTTTGCCCGTTATCTGATGCGTTATCTGATGGATCCATTCATCAAGCGTGATACCGAGCAAAGGGCAGAGGAACAGAAATATGCCGAATTGAAACGACGCCAAGGTAAAAAAGATGGCAAATTGCCTCCGGAGCCAAAGACAGACATCACCTTGCTCCACGAGAATCTTTCGCTCTCTATGCTCATCAAGAGAGCCGATGCTCCAATGAAGCTGTTTGGTACGCCGAAAACGCTTTTCCAGTTTGCCGATGAGATCGGTGCTATCGTGCAGGCCAGCAAGCGACAGTTTTCTGATATCAAGCAAATCAATAAGACTGGCTATGATCTGGGCTCAGAATTTGGTCAGGATTATTTGAGTGAAGCCAGCTATTCGGCTGTGGTAGATTTGATGCTGTGTTATGTCTATACAGGCACGCCTGCAGCCGTAAACCGATATATGGATAAAGCAGCCATAGAAGGTGGTAGCGTTACCCGTACTATCCTTTGCAACGTGAATTCTCAGCTTGGAGAAAATCCATTGATATTCAAGCCTTTGACAGAGAAACAGAAGCAAAGTATAGATACTACTTTGCAAAAACTCATGTCGCTCTGTTATAGCGAAGACAGAAAATCTTTACGTAAGGAAAGCTTGCTTGATACGAGTTGGTTGGATCCTACGGTGAAGAAATGGTGTGAAGCTCGCAGGAGTGACGTAATGAAGTCGATGTCAAAAGCTCTTGATGTCTTTTATAAACGTAGCAGTGTAAGTGCCTTTCGCATAGCTTCGCTTATGCAATACCTTTATCAGGTAGAGGGTGTAAAGACACAGAAGGAAATCCGCCGCCTGGTGAAGCAGATATATTTGGCTTGTGCCGATCGTATCTTGCACAATATGTTAGGTAAATGGGGAGCCATCTATGATGAGATTAATGCAGATTTTGAATCTCACCCCTATAAGACCTGTAATTACTTTGATGAGTTGCCGCAAGAGTTTTCTCGTAAATTCCTGGAAGAATTTTTAACTCGTAAAGGAGTGCGCACACCATTGAAGAATGTAATATGTAATTGGAAACGTAAAGGATGGATTGAGAAACTTGCTACCGGTAACTTACGCAAGAAAGCTTCACGCGCCATCAGTAGTTCTAAGAAGAAAAAGTAATATCAGTTAGTTTAAGATATGATTAATAAGTTTGACATTCAGAAACTTCGCGAGCTCGACATCTTGCAGGTGGCTGATCTTTTGGGCATGGGGCTTCGCAACAAGCGAGCCCTCTGCATCCACCACGATGATCATCATCCGAGTCTCGCCTTCAATGTAAAGAAGAACACCTGCCACTGCTATAGCTGCGGATTCTCTGCCGATACCATCGCACTGGTGAGAGAGCGACTGAACCTGGGCTTCAGCGAGGCATGCCGCTGGCTGGCAGATCATTTTGATGTGTATATCGGCGATGACAGGTATGGAAATTCTGCGAAGTATGGGAATGCTGCCCGATATGCAGATAAATGTGCTGATAAGAAAGTACTTACGGCATCAGACAGAAGAATGGCTTCCCTGAGAGCGCATTTTGCAGAAACCCATGTTTCGCATGGGCATGTTGCCCCATCATCCGTAGATGTGGAGTTTTACCAGCAGATGTTCCGGCAGATGCATCTTTCGGAATCGGGACGGAGCTTCCTTTTCGAGGAGCGGTTGCTCAGCCCGGAGGCATTGAAGGTCTGCCAGATAGTGAGCACGGAGCAAAGCGTATGCATGGCGAGAGTGGGGCGTGGAGTGTTTGATGGTCCATCGCTCATCTTTCCCTATTTCGACCAGGAGGGAAGACTGTTTTCCGTGCAGAGCCGCTATCTGGGAAAGAAGAAGGAGATTCCCCGATTCAAGTTTGCACCAGGCAGTCATCGCATGGTATATGGGCTCGACCGGTTGAAGGATTATCCTCCTGATGAACCGCTGCTCATCACCGAGGGTCCCTCTGATTGCTGGACGGCATTGACCCTTGGCATTCATGCCATAGCCATCCCCAGTGCCACGCTTTTCGACCGCCGTTTTCAAGGGCTTCTTGCCGGAAGAAATCTTCACATCTTCCCAGATCAGGACGAAGCAGGATTGAGTCTTTACTTTGAGCTGAAGAAAGCATTGCCCAGTTTGGTTTACCATCAGCTGCCCGAAGGTTGCAAGGATTTGAGTGAGTATTATCTCAAGCTCCGTCGTAGTGAAGGGATGACGCTGGAGGGGGCGAAAGCCAAGGTACAGTGGTGCGTAAGTATCTGATAATTATGCTTTTTGTTAATATGTTTATTATGTTTTTTATGTTTATTAATTTGCTTTTTAATTTAATTTAGGTAGATATGGAAATTTATGTGAATCGTCTATTGCGTGAGCGTGGCACCATCATGGGCACACTCAAAGTTGTGAAAGAGGTTGCTGGCGAAGAGATTGAACTTGTGAAGGTATGCGGCACCGTAGAGCGTGAGGCAGATTGTCTTCCGGCAGGTAAGTATCGTGTGCGCATTGGCAAGTGCAAGCGTCTCAACCGCAAGATGCCGTATCTGGTTCCGGTGGATGATGCTTCCGCCAAGTCGGTTGCGATGATTCAGCCGGGCAACGGTCCGTTTACGATGAGCCGTGGCAGCATCCTGGTGGGTGAGGTCCATGCCCCCGGCTATGTATTGAAGAGCCACCCGCTTTTCACCACCCTCTACGAGCGCATCAAGAAGGCGGTGTGGCGAGGCAACGAAGTAACGCTGGAGATTAAGGAGGTGTAGGCAGGAGAAGGACGCTTTTGTTATGATACAGTAAGTATTGTAGTAGAATAGCTGGTGATATTGTAAAAGAAAAAGCAGTTGTTGCCTCTTACCGCAACAACTGCTTTTCTATTGTCAGAACCATCAAATATCCCGAAAAATACACTTTTCCGATGACAACAAATGTTAAATCATACACTTTTTCGAGGATAAGGTTGATCTATGCTTGAAAAAATCGCATTTTAATGGTAATGGAGATTGATTATTTGTCAGTTAATTTGTAAGCCGTGCGCAAATGCTCTGACTGCATTTCCTGCAACTTTTCATTGCTCATTTCGCCAGATTCCCAAAGCTTATCCATTTCTCGCTGCATACGCTCGTTCATGAACTTTACTAATTGTTTTGCCATAATCGTAACTTTTAGAATTATGATATGATAACCCATTTGCCTGATTTCTGCGAGCCTTCTCTGCGGATGATATGATCTTCCTGCATCTTCTTGAGATGCTTGGAGATAGCACTTCTGTTGATATTCAGAGTGCTAGCGATTTCTCTGGAAGTGATATTCCCATTGCTGGTGATAAGTTGCAAAATGGCATTTCTCGTTTCTGGTCCACCTTTCTGGTCCACCTTTTTGATTTCTGGTCCACCTTTCTGGTCCACCTCTTGCTTCTCCTTTTGTACCTTTCCATCTTCTTCCGGCTCCACTTTGATATCTGCTATTGCAATATCTTCTTCCATAGATTTCCTGTATTCAAGAATCTCGTTTCTCAGGTTTTGCGTGTGCTCTTTCAGCATGAATTCCTGGAAGGGTGCCATTGCCTCTTCTTCTCTCGATTCATTGAGGGCTTTGATATACTGCGCTTTATCTTCTTTGATGATTTTAGCAGGCACCAGTCCGAATTCAAACTGCAGGTGATTCATGATGAGGCGCGACATTCTGCCGTTGCCATCTACCCATGGGTGAATAGTAACGAGAATGTTGTGGGCATCGAAGCTCAGCAGGTAGGCATCTATGGCATTGGGGCTTTTGATGAGCGCTTCTCTCCGCTGGTTGATGTGGTTGCAGAGTTCTTCCAGTTTCATCGGAACTTTGCGGTAGTCCATGTAGGAGCGGCCACCTGCTCCTGCCGTAACGCCAACAAGGCGCAGGTCACCCTTTGATGAGTCGAATTCGCCCATCAATGTACTGTAATGGCTGCCCGTATTTCTCATTACCAGTGCGGAGAGGTTCTTGAGCATTTCCACTGTGAATGGCTTATGTTCTCTTGCCCATCTGATGGATTGCTCGTAAGCTCTCTTCAGGTCGAGGTTCATGAGTTGTTCCACCATCGGTTTGCCTTTAGCCGTGATACCTTCGTCGAAGAGAAGCTGGTTCTCAATCTCGGTCACGGTGGAGCCTTCGATGGCGGTAGAGTGGGTGATGATAGAGTAGAGATAGAACTTCTGATAGTCTATCTGCTCAGATATTCCCAGCTCCTGGTATTCTTTCAGAACCTCTAGGAGTTCATTGATCTGCTTGTTCATAACGCTTCTTTTAGTAACTGATTGTAACTGAATTTTTCTGCAAAGATACGATGAATATTTAGAAAGCAAAGAATTTCTCTTGCATTTTTTCTTTGAGGTTAAACTTCTTTGTTGTATCTAGAGCACGTTCAATGCAGATGAACTTCTTATCAGTATGCTGCATAAAGTATTCTACTGTTTCATCGTTGAGATTTGCATCTACAGTAATATAGGCCTCCTTTTTTCCATCTGTTGCCCAATAAACTGTGTTTTGGGTAAAGCTGGCTTGCTTTTCCAGTTTATAGGTAAGCATGAAGCCTTGTTTGATAAGTATTTCTGTTATCAGTTCCTCTTCATTAAATACGAGTGTAAGCTGGCTCTCTTTTTCCTTGATGTAATTATGGAAAAGGGCAAGATTCTCTTCCTCGTTCTTTGTTGGGTCTGGTGTAAAGTCTGTTCTTGGGAAACTTGACTTTGACAGGGTGAAGACCTTGAAGCCTAACTGGTTGAGCTGCTGCTTGTATTCCTCGTCAAGGATTTTACCTTCGCTTTCTTTCTGATATCTTTCAACCACAGCTTTATTGCGGGCAATGGTTATTTCGCTGATAGTTTTGTAGCCAGCTTTATAAGCTGGAGATTTTTTATCTGTGAATTCTGGGATTTGTACAAGGATGAATTTTCTGTGAGCTAATTGTTGGTTGTTTAGCTTAACCACCGAGTGTCCCGTTGTACCAGAACCTGCAAAGAAATCCAGAATGATATCATTTTCTTTTGTTGCAATTTCAAAAATTTTGCTTAACAGTTTTGTTGGTTTCGGATTGTCGAAAATATCAGCAGCACCTAACAATTCTTTTAATTCTTTGGCAGCTTCTTGGTTATGACCGACTTCCTTGTTTGTCCACCAAGTCCAAGCATTGACTCCATCCACTTCTGACAAAAAGTTCTTTTTACGAGGACGAGAAGTACCATCAGCACCGAACCAAATTCGATTGTCCTTTACTAAATCATTAAACGTTTCTTTAGATAAAGCCCAACATCTTCCTATCGGTGGTGTATACTCTATTCCTGCAGGAGTGGTAATTGTATAGAATTGTGATTCGGTTGCATGACCTGTTTGCCCTGTGATGTCAACCGAAGCCCATTTTCCACGAGGATCATTATCAGGATTCTTATATTCAGACGCTCTTTCCTCTGTTAATTCAATCTTGTTTAATGTTGGTTTTAGCTTCTCGATATTTTTGGCATAAACTAATATATAATCATGGGCTGGACCAAGATTGCATCTTGCATCAGGGGAAGTACGTTTTTGCCATACAATATTTGCCACAAAATTTTCTTCAAAGAATATTTCATCGCATAGCTTATGAAGATGATGTATTTCGTGATCATCAATAGATATGAATATGACACCATCTTCTTTTAATAAATTGCGAGCAATTAAAAGACGACTATACATTAAGTCTAACCAACTGCTATGATAACGACCTTCTGTATTAGAATTAGTATCAATGTTTGTACCGTGTTCGCTTCTTTCCCAGTATTGTTCTTTACTCTCGTAATAATTATCTTTATAAATTCTGTCTTCTCCTGTATTATATGGTGGATCAATATAGATACACTTCACCTTATTTCTGTAACTGGAAGTCAATACTTTGAGCACTTCGAGGTTTTCACCTTCAATGATGATATTCTCGGTAGTCTCTGCATTTACGCTTCGCTTCTCATCATAGTGTAATGTGGCACGTGTTGGGGTGAAAGCGTTGCGTTTTGCCGCTGATTTTCCAAACCAGCGGAACTCGTAACGCTCTGTTTCTTCTACACTATTTGGGTTCACTGCCTTTTTCACCTCGTTAATGTCGAGATATCCCTCCTGTGTAAACCAGTCTGGGAACAACTCACGCAGTTTGCTGAGTCGTTCCTCGTTCATGTCGGGTGATAGGGTGATATGTTCTTTATATGTTTCCATTTTCTTTATCTGTATTTATAGTTTGGTCGGCTTGCGACTTAAATGTTTTGTATTCACGAATAGGAGCTTTATAATATGCCTCGATGCCTATTGAGCGGAAGTGCTTGATGGCGCATTTTATTCTAGCTACTTCGTGAGGTGAAAGGGCTTTGGTGTCAGTAATGTCGTTCGTTCCCTTTATCTCCACAACGAAGTAAAACTCCCGCTTGTCGTTTGTATCTTTTAATGATACTCGTTTCAATACCACTCCAAAGTCAGGATTGTAAGAACCTATTGGGGTCGGAATCTTGTACCATGAAGGGAATTTCAGGAAGCACACGACGTCTGAGTTTTCTTTGTCTGCGTCTGCGGCGAAATCTCGTTCGAGTGTACTGTCATATAGAGTCTTGTCCCATACTCCATGATTAGGAGTAGAGACGTAATTCTCACATCCGTCTTTTGTAAAGTCCTCAAAGTTGAAAGGAAAATGCTCTTCGGTAGGTGAGTATTCTACGCACCTGGTTAACTCTTCCAACTGAATCTGCTTGATTTTGAATACTGCTTGTTCCATATATACAGGCGGATTCTTTAAGTATTGTTCTTTGTTGGTGATACCAAGTAGAATCTGCAGTACCGAATTGTAGCATAAACCAGTCTTCTCGCTCAAATCTTCAAGTAAATCCTGTGGAGTAAAACGGCCATGCAACTTGTAATCTTCCGATCCGACGTATTCGCGAGACAAATCTTCGATATTGTTCACTCTATAGCTAGCCACTTCTGCTTTATAATCACCGATACTTATCTCGCTCAGTGCTTCTATAGAACGGCGGATGATAGCATCTTCATCGAAATGTACACGATAGGTTGTCTTCTTAGCTATGACATTCCAAAAGCGACGGAACATGCTATTGAAGGACTCGTCCTTTTTCAGTGTGAATGTTACTCTGTTCTTGTGCATTCCTTTATGAGTATGCTTCAACTTAGCAGATGCATTCTTGGTGCCGAAAGCCTTCTCATTCTCGTTCTGATAGCTGCGAGCGAAAGTTTCATAAGTTTCGTTTGGAACTACTGTGAGCTGGTTGATGATTTTATCATCCTGTGCATCTTCAGGGTCATAGATGCGCTGACCTTGTTGGTTCACGCAAATTCGAAGACCACGGCCTATCTCTTGTCTTTTTTTGTTTTCTGAGTAGCTTTCGTTGAGAGTAGCTATTCCGAATACATTTGGATTATCCCATCCCACGCCAAGTGCTGAATGAGAGAATATAAACTCTATAGAACTATCGAATGACAATAGCAGTTGCTTGTTATGCAGTATCTGGTCGTAAATGTCCTTATTGTCTTTATTGGTTCTCTCATTATCCGTGTATTCTCCTTGTGTGGTTTTGGCAAAGTAGAATCCCTGTACTGCCTTGATTTGTTCCTTTGAAGGAGATACGCCATTATGAAACTCCGCATACACTTTGGTAAATTGCTCTTCGAATATATTCTTGATAACAGGATTGGTGGTGCTCATATAGTTTGCCACCCTATCTATGAATATGAGAGATAGATTCTTGATACCTTGGGGGCGTAGGCGAAGTCGGTTCTCAAAGTGGCGACGAATAAGCCATTCTAGTTGTAATGCCCAAATCTGTTCCTTATTGGCTGAAGAATTCCCTTGCGTAATACTTGTTCCGTTGGTAAACTCCACAGTCCACTTTCTTGTACTCATCTTCTTATAGATGCGGCTGATAGTATAGTCTGTATAGGAATCATTTCCTGATTTTACAGCCAGATTATCTCCTTTTTTAAGGAAATTCGAATCCTTGAACAGGAAGTTTTCCTTTGACTTATTGAATCTCCACAGTTTCAACTTAATTTTTGGTTCGCCTTTTGTTTCTTGCACATCGCTGATCTCAATTTTCAAGGTTGCTTCATCGTTTTTCTCCGTCACGGTGAGCACTTCTATCTTCTTGACAAGTCCAAGACGATAGCTATCGTTAGGCGTGAGTTGATAAAGCATATTCATTTTTACTGCATGGGTTGCAGAATAACGAAACTTGAACAATGGATGCAACTTTGAAAGCCACTCCTTGGAATTGTTTGTGTCCATTCCTTCTTGTGGTTCATCCATAAAGATGATAGGATGGGTTCTGCCCACAGCTTCAATATGAGGCTTGTTATTAAACAAGTCTTCACGTACAGCTTGATTAAGAATCTTATCTTCAGAATTGAATGAAGCCATGGTCATTATCATCAACTGAGGAGTTTCTGCAGTGATGAAGTCTCTTAGATAACTCAATTTAGAGCTATCGTAAACAAATGCATTCAGTGAGGCTTCGTATCTTTCTTCCAATTGTTCCTTAAAGTTGTAGAAGGTATCTATAACCCCTTGTCTGATAGGAACAGACGGAACTAATACTATGAACTTTGTGAGTCCATATTCTTTGTATAGTTCGTATGCAGTTTGGATATAAGTAAGCGTCTTTCCTGTACCTGTTTCCATTTCGATGCATGCATCTTGCGATTCTTGCAGGTTTGCATTACTCTGGGAAATATGGTTCTCTTCAATGATTCTTTGGATGTTGGCATACAATTCTTTCGGAGGCAATGAGCAATAGTTCGCCCTAATGTCTTCGTCTGTAGAATTGTCATATGTATTCTTCTCCATACCTCTAAAGACTTCCACTACGCTATGAATGGCAATCTTTTGATGTTCTGGGTTTTCTAATCTAAATTGCATGAATCTTCGATGTTTTAATGATGTACTCACAATTGTCTTTGCGTGATATAAGCTTCTTTTATTCTTGAATATGTATCTAGAAAAATCAGCTCTTCTTTGCAAGTTTAGTGCAAAGTTACATTTTTTTTTTGAATTATTTATCCAAAAATGACTTTTAATTCTAAATCAGACTATTTTTTGTATTTTAAGGCATAAATGCTTGTAATTTTCAATATTTCTTCGTACCTTTGCCACTTGAAGGATGCGGAATCGGATTAATAGAGGGTTCGGAATCATCCGGAAGGTGGAAGAAAGCAATGTAGAACTTTAAAAACGAAAGAATAATGGAGGAAAAAAAATATCATATCGAGGAATCGAAGATAGCAGGGGATAAGGTCTGTGAGCCATCGCTTGCTTATGCATCTGTTGCATCAGAGCCTGTGTCTCATCATGTGATTGATTCTGGAATAGAGCAGGAAGATGAAATTCCAGTTCTTAAAAATCATTTTAGTTATGAGGGGCTTATGGATAGTATCGATTATTGTGAAACCATAAAGGATGATCCTTCTAAATGGGAGTCCGTTGAAGCCTTTAACGAACGTTTATATGAGGAATTCCCATGGCTGAGATAGTTGTTCACAAACTGTATGAAGAAAAGGAACGCCAGTATATTATCGATGCTTATGAGAATTTTGGCAAGAAAACAGCTCGAAGATGGAAAGAAGAACTGATGAAAATTCAGAACTTCCTGAAAAAATATCCTGAAGGTAAACCCCCTTTTCTTGGTGCTCCAAAGTTTAGTTATTTGCTTCGGGGTGCTAATTTTATGCGTAATTTCAAGTTGGTTTATTATTATGATGAATCCTTGGATGTGGTGCATATTGTTGACATTTGGGATATGAGACAGAATCCAAAAAGGCTCTCAGTCTCAAAATATAAATGATTATGTGGAACTTTAAAAGCGAAAGAAAATATGGAGGAAAAGAAATATCATATCGAGGAATCGGAGATAGCAGGGGATAAGGTCTGTGAGCCATCGCCAGCCTATCGTTCGGCAGCATCATCTGCATTATCAGTATCATCAGTATCATGGGATGAGGCTTACGACACCGATTCCTATCCTATGGGGCGCTCGCTGGAGCAGGTGATGGAGCATTGTGCTGAGGTTGAGAAATACTTGGATGATCCAGACCATTGGATTTCCATAGATGAATTTGAAGCGCAGATGCGAAAGGCAATACCGGGATGGAAATAGTGGAAATTAAAGTTGAAAGGCTTTTTCTTGTAGAATTTCGAAAGTGTGTGGCATATGCACTCTCTGAATTTGGAAGGAAAACGGTGAAAAATTGGAATGCTGAGTATGAGAAAATTAGGCATCGTTTGGAAATGATGCCTACCGGCTATCCTTTTGTTCCTGAATTGCAGAAATGGCAAAAGTATCGTGGTGCTATCATCATGAAGAACTTCAAGATTATCTATTTCTATGATGAAGATTCAAATCTTGTTAGAATTGTGGATCTCTGGGATTTACGCCAAGATCCTCGTAAGCTGAACATGCGAGCCAGGAGGATAGAAAGAAAGGATTATCATTAGTCTTTATGATAAACAAAAGAACCCGCCAGGTGTCCCAACGGATTTTGAATCCGGTA
>JAIJLI010000619.1 GCA_022722495.1 Dialister sp.
TTCTTACCCATAGCCTCAGCAGCTCTTAATGCCACCTTCTTATTAGGATAAGGAATCTTGGGCTTTCCGCTACGACGAGAAATATGGCTATACTCGCTGAATATTCCAAAGGCATTGTGTGTGACAAAAATGTTTCGCCACGCGCCCTTTCTTGTCAATTGATTCCAAATGGCAAGTATACAATTCTCAATACTTATTCTACATACATTCATTAGCGATAAATTTCTTAATGAAGTCTTATGATAGGCGTTATATGACAACTATCGTATGTTTTTTCCTTGCGGTTTCTTCACCACGAAAGCCTTCTACTTCATAAATCTTAAATATTCCTCTCTTTAAAGGAGTTAGTTCGTATGTTGCAGTGGATTCGTCTGCACCTTCTAACATGTACCTTTCTTCTTGGGAAGATACATATTTGCAGTTATATTCCACATGAAAAGCTGTTTTATCATACTCTATACGATATTCAATGCCGACAGAGCCATAAACTCTGCCTTTGAATGTCAAGTGCTCACCATTAAGTTTTATTACCTGCATAACCTTTTTGTTTATATGTAATGAAAATTGTGATAGTTAAACACAGATAGTGAAGTTCTTTCAGCATCCATGTCTTTGATACGCTGTGGTATTTCGCATAGAGGAATATCCTCGTCAAGTAGCCAACGTAAGTGTCCAAACATGATGGTATTGGACTTTAGAATCTCCTGTTGTGTAGCCATGACACCATATTCCACCGCTTCTTGCTCCTCAGATATTATCATGCCAGAGAACAGCCCATGCAGACCTTCTGCACTTGCAAACTTATCAGCATGACACCATATACCAATCAGATTACCACCATGCTTGCGCAAATGGAAACTGTGTGGGTGTCCAACAATGATTTTGTCAAATTCATCCTTAGTGTCATCCTCTCGATAGAACAGCCCTTTGTCTGAGCCATGTCCAAGTAGCATGATTCGTTCTTGTGTAGAAACATGATGCAACAAATGCTCCATTTTTTTATTAGAGCAATTACTGCTAACCATATTTGCATCCATACCCTCATATAGTGCAGAGAGTACAGAAGTCGTTCTGTCTTTTGGATGTACAACTAACATACTTACTTCTCGTATTTCTTCAACATTTCCTTTACATCGTCCATTGGTTGAAAAGGCACGATGATTTCCAAGTCCTTATTGATAATGCAATAAGCATTCTCTTCGTCATTATCTTCCATTCCGAAACCATCCTCATCAGCAAAGTAGCGTCCATCGGGATATATTGTCCAGCAGATGGCACAAACACCATTTCTGAAATTGTCATATCTGCCGAACCAATATCGAACAGATTTACATCCATTGAAATCAGGACATCCCTTATATATTGCATCAAAATCGATCTCGTTATCTGTCACAAGAAGGCTTCCGTCTTCACTTACAAGTTGCCTTGTCTTACCTGTTTCCTTATTGATGATGGTGTAACTTCTTCCTTCACCACTAAACACTGCCATATTCTCACCTATATC
>JAIJLI010000620.1 GCA_022722495.1 Dialister sp.
TAATATTATACTCAAACTCATAATCCCCATTCTTCAGCCATTCGGGAACATCTTCCCCAATTTCCATAAGGCCTTCAATATGAAACTCCAAACTTTCCTTTGCCTCCTTTTGCAAAGCTTCAAAAGTTGGCGCTGTAAAAACCACCGCTCCTGGTACATTACTACCCAAAGAACCGCCATAATTTCTGTCGCACCACGCAACGTCAACAATAACCTTTTCCATCATGTACTACTTTAGATTTTCCAAATCTCCCCACAAACTCAGTATATTAGCAACAAACCATACAAACTGTGCAGAGATATATGCAACATATGATGAGATAACCGCTCTGGTAAATTATCGAAAATGGAGACTCATCTGCCTTATACAGCCTTATTGCCAACAAATCATTCTTCGTACTCCTCAGGTTTAGCATTCAGCAAATTGACAGTCGCCATAAACTCGCTTACCAAATTCGTAAACTGAGGATTATCCTTACGAATTATTAGAGCTGCATAATTATCATTCCCCTCTTCATCTGTTATCGTCTGAGGTAGAAAAACATATTCCTCGCGTTCTCCATAAATTCCAAACCAATATTGAAATAAGCGATTACGCATCTTCTGCATTCCACCACTCGTATCACAGATATAAAGAAATGCAGCTTGATTCTTAGCAAAGAATTCTTCAACGATAGCAAGAATGGTCTCTCGCACTTTTGGATCACGAGGCGACTTTACTCTCTTAGGATTTGAGATACCAAACTGGTAAACCAAACCTTCATGAAGCAATTCGTCTCTCTCAAATGTTACAAAGATTTCTGCATCGTAATCTGTAATGAAACACAACGTATCACCAGCATCTGCCAACTTGACCTCATAAGGAGAATTGGCATTTATCGTGTCTAGAGACAAAGTTTCGACTACCATACTTCTATCCCAATAGGTTCTTTACCTGTACGTTCAAGACAACTATTCCTTACCAAGGTTTCTAGCTTTTCAACCATTTTACGTTTGGTTTCCTTAGAAGCATTCCAACGGCGCAACGCTTCTTCCCTTGTTAACTTTATTGTATTCATATCATTATTCCTCCATTTTTTAGTTCAAATCAACAGTGCAAATATAAGAAGATATCCGGTATCTTCCAAACTTTTTGCCATGTTTTTGCAAATATCCCCACAAAAAATCATTTTGAATTCGTTTCTATTCTCCTATCACAACCCTATCTTCATCTCAGATAATCAACTTATTAGATGTGAAAGGAGAATATTATAAAAATCAATATCAATAATGCCTTAACTCATTTTTCTTGAAATAAAATACAGATATCCAAAAGACGCTCTCGTCACCATCGAAGAAGAACCACGGATTCTCTAAAGGATTCAGGTTGCGAACGATATGCGCCTCCCTTGCTGGCGTATTGCCCTCGGCACACATGATAGCAACCTTCTTCCCCTTGCGAGCCACATCCACCACAATCAGCGCATGCCCCTGTCTCTTGTTATTTCGAACCGGAAAAAC
>JAIJLI010000621.1 GCA_022722495.1 Dialister sp.
GAAGAGAGCCGCTTGAAGGCTGTGCGCCGTGCGATTTTCTGGGATGAAGAGCAGAGAGAAGATGTGAAGAAGACGCTCCAGAAGATCCATCCGGACCGCATTCTGATCTTGGGAACGTCAGATCGTATGGTCGTGACGATCACAAAGGCGCTGGATCTGCCGGAGCCCTGCAAGTATATCCGCATCGAGGATGTGGCGCGTCCTGAAGAAATGATGAAGGCGAGCGAAGCGCGTCATAAGGAAGGGAAGCATGTCATCCCCGTTCCTACGATGGAGCTGAAGCCGTACTTCAAAGGATACCTTGTCGATCCGCTGAAATTCTTCAGAAATCGGAAAAAGGAAGCGCCGAAGCGTTTCAGTGAGCAGAATGAACGCTCTGTCGTGCGTCCGGTCTTCAGTTACTATGGCAAGCTCTCCTTCTCTGACCGCGTCATCGCTTCGCTCGTCCGTTATGCGGTGAAGGGGATGAAGAAAGTCCGCATCACAGGCGTCAGCAGTGAGAAGAGCGAGAGCCAGATGAATGGCCTTATCCTGGCATTGGATGTCACTGTCCGCTCTGGGACGCCGCAGGAGATCAAATCGGTGATCCATACCATGCGCGATAGGATCCAGCGGGAGATCGAGCATACGACAGGCATGTCGCTTGAAACCATCCGTGTGAATGTGACGACAGGCGTGGTGAGGTAAGTGACTAGCGGCCGTGGATCAGGAACGATCATCGTCTGCAAACCGATCGGTGCTTTCCTCGCATCGTCATTCCAAGCGCAGAAAATTTGTGTGAGAAAGAAAAAATGAGAAACTATATCACGTTGCCGGTCTTCGGGCATCATGCCTATGCATGACTTGGAGGGGGAATGCTATTAAGTTAAGCGGAAGAATGTTCTTGGCTCCCCATCGGGGGAGCTGCCCGAAGGGCTGAGGGGGCTACGTAGCGGTATTGTATGAAAGTGTTGAAATATCGATAGCATCGGACTATTCAACATAGCACGCAATACCGCTAGCATGCCCCTATTGCCTTCGGCACTTCCCCCGAAGGGGGAAGCAAGACGTTACGTCGCTAACGATTTCCTTAACTTAATAGCATTACTCGGAGGGGGTTGATGACGTCAAAGGAGGGTTCTATGACTCAGATCAAAATCTGTGGCTTCACAGATCCGAAGGAGGCCGCATTTGTTTCCTATCCTGATGTCTCATATATGGGGATGGTGCTTTTCTTCGAGAAGAGCAAACGGAACATTTCTCTTGAGACGGCACAGGCCATCCTGCGTGCGGCAGATCCGCGCATCAAAAAGGTGGCGGTCGTGGTGTCTCCCTCGCCGATGCAGGCTGAGGAGATCGAGAAGGCAGGCTTCGACTATATGCAGGTGCATGGCGTGCTTGGAGCAGAGGTACTTTCCATGACCCGGCTTCCCATCATCCGTGCGTATAATGGCAAAGCGGAGGAAGAAGAGGATCACCGCATCTGCGCTCATCTTTTTGACGCGGCA
>JAIJLI010000622.1 GCA_022722495.1 Dialister sp.
CCCCCCGATGGGGAGCCAAGAACGTTCTGCCGCTTAACTTAATAGCATTACTCATCGGCGGGAGCTTTTTTATTCCCACGTCCTCGGGCGTTTCAGGGCTGTGGTATAATGAGAGTATGTAGCGGCTGGTGACCAGTGACTAGTGACTTAAATGCCACCTTCTGGCATCGCCACTATCTATACTCCGCGGCGCTTCTATATTTTTATGCGCCGCACCACAACCCTGAACCCGCCAACCTGAACCCTTAAATTATATAAAGGAGTACTTCCTATGAATCTTATCAAACTTATCGCCATCGACCTCGATGATACACTTTTACATGATGACATTTCCCTTTCCGAATACACCCGGGATACCCTGCGAAAGGCGATGCAGAAGGGGGTCCGCATCGTGATCGCGACAGGCCGCATGTTTCAGGCGGCGCGGCCTTGGGGGCAGGCGATCGGCCTCGGCGATGTACCGATGATCTGCTACACGGGTTCGCTCACGGGTCTCTGCGAGAGCGGGCGGCTCATCCGTGATGTACGGATCGAGCGGCAGACGGCGCTTGCCATTCTTGAGACCATCCGGGAGCATGGCTGGTACGCGCAGACGTATATCGATGATGAGATCTATGTGGCGCATCGCGATGAACGGACGGATGAGTATGAGCGTCAGTGCGGTGTGAAGGCGCATGAGGTCGGAGACGATTTCTACCATCCGGAAAAGGCACCGACGAAGATCCTTCTTTGCGAGCATGATGAGGAGAAGATGAAAGACATCGAGGCGGTGCTGCGGGAGACGTACAGCGGCGAGGTCGGGCAGGTGAAGTCGAAGCCGTATTTCTTTGAAATGAACAATAAAGAGTGCTCGAAGGGGAAAGCCGTCGCGTCTCTTGCGAAAGAGTGGGGGATCGCGATGGAGGAGATCATGACCTTCGGCAACGGCAACAATGATGTGTCGATGCTGTCCATGACGCCTTGGGGATTTGCCGTGGCGAATGCATCGAAGAGCGCGAAGGAAGCGGCCGGCTACGAGACGCTTTCCAATAATGAAGACGGCGTCGCGAAGGCAGTAGAAAAGTATGTATTGGGTGAGAGGGAATTAGAAATTGGAAATGAAAAATGATGGGGCGGCGCTTCCTAATTTTATGCGCTGTGCCTTCACTCCGCACTCCTCACTTGATTCGGAAATTGACTTAAATGCCAGTTATTTAGAAAACGCGATACTAGTGACTGCTGACTTGAGAATATCACGTTCGGGCATCGCCTCATATATACTTCGCGGTGCTTCTGATTTTTATGCGCTGCACCACCCCCGTTGAACCCGTTGAACCCGTTGAACCCGTTGAACCTATAGAACCTGCTGAACCTTTTTCGCAAACAATCAAAGGTCGCCCCGCCCACGGGTAATGCTATTAAGTTAAGCGGAAGAACGTTCTTGGCTCCCCATCGGGGGAGCTGCCCGAAGGGCTTGTGCAAGCGAACTGGATTTTTAGGAGTGAAG
>JAIJLI010000623.1 GCA_022722495.1 Dialister sp.
TTGAATAGTCCGATGCTATCGATATTCCAACACTTTCATGCAATACCGCTACGTAGCCCCCTCAGCCCTTCGGGCAGCTCCCCCGATGGGGAGCCAAGACATTCCATCGCTTCTCACTAAGTCCAGAAGTTAACCAATCGCTATACCAGCTACTAATCTCTAGTCACCAATCCCTAGTCACTAGTTACCATCCCCTACTCACAGATCTTTCTCTCGATCACTTCGAGCAGGGCATCGCGTCCTTCTCCGGTGAGCGAGGAGTAGGCAAGGGGCAGGGAGGCGGTGGGGAAGAGCTTCTTCATCTGCATGAGGTTCTTTTTGAGGTCGTTGCGGCTGAGTTTATCGCCCTTGGTAGCGATGATCTGGATGGGGATGCCGGCTTTTTTCAGCCAGTCGAAGGCTTTGAGGTCGATGGGGAGTCCCGGGTGCCGAAGGTCGAGCAGCAGACCGATCATGATGAGGCCGGGGGATTTCTTCATATATTCGTCAATGAAGGAGGACCAGCTGTCTTTGTTTTCCTGGCTGGTCTTTGCGAAGCCGTAGCCGGGGAGGTCTACGAGGTACCAGTCCTGTCGCTGTTCTTCTTCGTTCTCTATGCGCCTAGACTGGATGGCGTAGTAGTTGATGGTGCGTGTCTTGCCGGGTTCGCGGCTGACGTAGGCGAGCTTCTTCCTTCCGGTGAGGGAATTGATGAGAGAGGATTTGCCTACGTTCGAACGGCCGATGAAGGCGATCTCTTTCTTGCCGTCTGTCACGTACTGGGAACGGTTCACCGCCGAGGCAAAGTAGGCGGAGGAAAATATATGAAATTTGGCGATATCTTTGATCTCTGCCATAGGACAGCTCCTTTCTATGGAAACACCGATCCTGCGATGGAGTCAGCGTTCCTTTAAGAATCACTCATTGGTTTCAGAAAGAGGCGGGATTGGCTTTCTTTTTTTGCGGCGAAGCCACCTCCTCTTTGCCTTCCCCCTTGGGGAAGGGGGACCGCGCCAGCGGTGGATAGGGTGCTCTCGTAAACGGCATACTTGAGTCGATCTTCCCGCTCTCTTTCATACCGCTAGTACCCTATCCGGCTCGCTTCGCTCGCCACCTTCCCCACGAGGGGAAGGCTTTATTTCGGGGATACCGCTTTCCCCATCCAACCTCCGCCCCTTCGGGGCACCTCCTTCCATAGGAAGGAGGGAGTGTCCACGCTAGCCCCTTTCCTTGGAAGGGGCTGCCGAGCGCAGCAAGGCGGGGTTGGCTTCCGCAGCAGGTTGAAAAGGAATGGAAAGAGGCGTTTCCTCGTTTCGTCATCCCGAGCGCAGCCGAGGGATCTTTTTCGTTTCCCGTTTCCGTTTTCTTTCGTAATGCTGTCTGCATGAAACACCGTTCTTCCGATTCGCTGGAAGCACGGTGCTTCCAGCTCGCCGCTATCCTCACATCCTTTGCCTGACCGCGAACGAAAAAGATTTCTCGCTTTCGCTCGAAATGAC
>JAIJLI010000624.1 GCA_022722495.1 Dialister sp.
GGTGATCTCTGTAGGGAGCTTCGTCTGGTCAAGAAGGCGGAGGCTCTCACCTTCCCAGGCAAGCGATCGCAGCGCACTCATACGTGAAATCCTCCGAAGGCTTCTGCGGCGTGGCGGCAGTGGCAGTCCTTCTCTACATCATATGTCTCGAAGACGTCGGTCACGATGCGGTACATGTTGCGGCTGTTTTCTGCCATGCAGTCGAGGACTTCCTGATGGCTCAGCTCCTCTTTTGTGATGCCGGCGGCGAAATTCGTGACCATGGAAATGCTTGCGTAGCAGATCTCCGCTTCACGGGCGAGCTGGCACTCCGGTACATTCGTCATGCCGACTACGTCAGCGCCCCACATGCGGTATGCCTTGATCTCTGCCGGTGTCTCGAAACGCGGCCCTTCCGTGCAGATGTAGGTCCCCTGCGGGTGTAGAGTGATGCCTTCCTTTCTTCCGGCGGCAAGGATCGCTTCCCGGAGCGATGCACAGTACGGATGGCTCATGTCGAGATGGGCGACGCCATAGCGCTCGCCATCATAGAAGGTCCCTTCGCGGGCTTTCGTCATATCAATGAACTGGTCGAGAAGCACCAGCTCACCCGGCTTGTAGTCCGGATTCAGAGAGCCGACGGCCGTCGTGGTGATGACGGCTGCTACGTCAAGCATCTTCAGAGCAAACATATTGGCACGGTAATTGATCTTGTGCGGGGGGATCGTGTGATGCGCCCCGTGACGGGAGAGATGGATGATCTCCCTGCCTTCAAAGAAACCGGCTTCATACTTCGCTTCGCCATAGGGCGTCTCGATGATATGCTCGGTCACGTCCTTCAGCAGGACAGAATTTTCCGCTCCGGTGCCTCCGATGAAAGCGATTTTTTTCATTGTACATGATCTCCTTCCATGAACCATTTAGAAAGTGTATCTCGAGCGATCGTATATTTCTTATCACAATACGGGCAGACGATCTCGATGGAGGGATCGGCGAGCAGGCTCTGCTTCTCCGCCTCCGGGAGAGACTTCAGTGTCCCTTTGATGCGCTCCTCCGAGCAGGTGCAGCGGAAGGTCAAAGGGCCGTCTTTGAGTAGTTCGAATCGACCTTCGACCAAAAGCTTTTCCAGAGAGCCTTCTTCCTTGGCATCCTTCGTCAGGTCCCAGCGATCCAGCTCACGGAAAAGCTCTGCGAATCTTCCCATATTTCCTTTTGGCAGGAGCTGCGCCATGAAGCCCGCCGAGCGCAGGATATCGCCCTTTTCGGTCATGGAGATACCCAGCTTCACGGCCGACAGCGTCTGCTCAGATGTATTCATATACTCTGTGAGGCACGCCGAAATGTCTCCGTGAGACAGGTTCACCGTGCTCGTATATGGGAGCTTCAGGAGCGAGTAGCGCGTCACGAAGAGCTGTCCCTTCGCTGCTGCCAGCTGAGCCTCATGCACATCGTCACAAGGCACGCCTTCTCCGGCTTCCGGATGGTCCAGGAA
>JAIJLI010000043.1 GCA_022722495.1 Dialister sp.
GCGGATGAGCTCCGGCGCGCCGCAGAGGATTCTCTCGTCTGCGGCTTTTTTATCTTCGTATTCTTGGATCTGGCGCACAAGTCCGCCCAGCTCACCGTCTGCGCCACGAATAGCCTCCTCAATCTCTTTTTTCTCTTTCTCGAGCGCTTTCACTTCACGGTCGAGACGGATAAGGATATTCGAATGCCCTTTGAGGCTTTGGATGATGGCTTTCTGCTTCTCGACGCGGTCTGCAAAATACTGGCAGTCAATGTCCTTGAAATGATCCACCATGAGAAGGTTCTCTGCGGCCTTCCGCTTGCCGATGACAGACTCTCTCTCCGCTACGATCTGCTGCACGATTTCCCTCTGCGCAGCACGCTCCCCATCGAGACGTTCCAGTTCCTTTTTGATGAGGGCAATCTTTTCTTTGTTCGAGAAACCGAGCACGTAGTAGCGGCGGTCATGGAGCGCATGGCGGTCATCCTTCTGATGGCGGCGCCCCTGCGTCTTGATCTGGCCTTCGAGCGACAACGCGAAGCGGGCTTTCTTGAATTCCGCGATCGTTTCCGCGCACACGTGATCGAAGCGGTGCACCAGCTCGGAGGCAAGCCAGCCCGCATACGGCGAGTCACGCTTGATATGAAGTTTCCTCGCCGCCGACGTTTCCGGCAGGTCGGTCATCGAGACGGGCGGCGTGTATTCGTCGACACGGTAGTACACCATGCGGCGGCCAAGAGAATGATTTTCCATCCAGTCTATGACTTTGCCATAAAGACTTTCCGGCACGAGGAGCGATACGCCGAATTCCCCAAGAAGTCGCTCGAGTGCCCCTTCCCACTTCTGCTCCTCGGGCTTTACTTCCATGATTTCCCCGGCAAATGGCATATCTCTCTCCGCCACCTTGAGATCACCGCAGAGGTCTTTGCGGATGGCAATGAAGGGGGTCGGGATATTGCTATCTCGCTTCAGAAGGGACTTGAGCTCTGTCTTGTCCGCAGAAATCTGCGATACAATCTCCCGCTCCTTGCTGTCGGCCTCGAATTTCTTCGCATCCAGTGCGTCGTACTCCGCCTTGAGTGCGCCCAGCAGTTCTTCGAGCTCTTTTCGCCGAGTCAGGAAATCCTCCAGCACCACCGGCACAGAAAGCCCCAACACATCCGCATAGACGCGGTAGTTCTCCGCCTGCTTCGTCACCTGCGCGAGATCTTTCTCGCAATTCTTGAGTTCTTTTTCCGCATCATGCAGACGGTTACCGCCATTCTGCCACATTTCCTTCTTCTTGGCGTCGATATCTTCCCCGACGTGGGTGAGTTCCGCCTCAAAGGACGTGCGGCGAGCACGCATTTCTTCCTGCTGCCGGTTGCTCTCTGTAAGCGCTTCCGTGAGGAGCTTGATTTCCTCCCGCGCCAGATACGGCTGCACCCCCTCTTCCATCAGGGAGAGCTCGCTCTCTTTGAGAAGGCAGGCATCATAGGTATCCGACGCCTTCACGATAGGGCGAAGAAGGTCCATCTTCTCGCGGTCACGCACGATGGCATCATGGATGCTCTTCAGGTCATGGAAACGGGTGAGGAGGCGCTGGATATTCTCTTCCATCTCCGCCCGGTCCACATCACCAAGCATGTTCTTGCGGACGAAATCGGTGATCCCATTCACTTTCTTCATGGAGACGGTCTGCTGAAAAAGGTCGAGCGCGTCATCACTCACAATGCCGAAGAGCGACTTGAATTTCACCGCATACGAGGTGTAGTCATTGAATACTTCCACATAGAGTGATTTCTTCAGACGCTTCTTGAGATCGCTGATGTTATTCCCAAAGCCGCCGAAATCTTTCTTGATGGAGAGACTGCGCTCTGCCACGACGAAGAAGCGGGCCGGACGCTCGCTCCCGGGCTGGAAGAAAAAGACCTGCGCAAGTGTCACGTAGCTGTCCTTCTCTACGTCCGAAAAGACGGCGAGGATGACGGAGTACTTATTCTTATCACGGAGCGCAACCGGCTCTTCTTCACCGGATGCCTTGCTCCTCTTCGCATAGTAACCGCGCACGTAGGACGTGAGCGAACGCTCACGGCTCCCCGAGTCAGCGGCCTTATTGTAATTGATTTTCGGTTGCGGGATGAGGAGCGTCAAGATGGCATCGACCAGAGTCGACTTCCCCGAGCCGATTTCCCCGGTGAGAAGCGACGTATTGCCGCCCAGCTCGAAAGGCCAGACCGCGCCGTCGAAGGTGCCCCAGTTGTACACTTCGAGCCGCCGCATGCGGTAGCCCGGACCCACATCTTCCATGCGGCCGTCTGTATCAAAGAGATTCATGGGTGTCCTCCTTTTCTTCCGCCTTGTCCTCTAAGGAAATGCCATTCTCTTCCATGTACTTGTCGAGCGCCCGGTTGAATTCCGAGAGCCAGGCCGCATCCACGAAGCGGCGCAGGATCGGCTGCACCTCATAGGCAAATTCATTATCCTTCACCGGCGAGAGGATCTTCATGGAAACCGCCTTCTTGAAGCAGGCACGGATGGAGTCAGCAAATTTCACTTCATCTGACATATCTGGGAAATATGGCTTCATGCGAGCGACCATTTCCTCATCCTTCACGACAAGCATACTGTCCCCGTTCGCCCCGTCGAATTCATTGATCTCATTACGAAGAAGCGCAAGGAAAAGACTCATCTTGAATGTCAGCGGCTGCTTCTTCACAAGATGGGGCAACTCATCCGTCTCCTTCTGCTTTAGGAAAGCGTAGCCGCCATCCTCATCAATGACAAGCAAAAGCCCGATCTTTTCCATATATTCATTGATGCGATACTGCTGAGAAAGAATCGTATTCCAGCTCTCCGGGGCCGCTTCCTTCACCACGCCCCCGGAGAGAAGCTGAATCAGTACGGTAGAAAATGTGATGTCTTCTTTTTCCATCATGGCTCCTTCTTTTCAAAAACAATACGTTCCATCGTGACATAGCGGCTGCGACCATCGATTCCCTGGAAGAAGATCCGTTCTTTGGCGGGCGTGAAATGGCACGCCTCGCTCTTAGCGATTTCCATGTACGCCAGAAGCTCGAAGAGCCCCTTCTCGATCGGATAGGCGGCAATGACTTCTTTCAGCGTCACCTTCTGCCGCGTCTCGAGCATGTCCTCGATATGCGCTCGAAGGACCGCCTTATCCACATAGACCTGGTTGAAAATCGCCTCCAGACTCCCCACGTGCTCCCCCACCGTGAGCGCGTCTTGAGCGAGCTCCATCTGCGCGGGCGGCATGCGGAGAGACCGCTCCATTGGAAGAGAAATCGTCGGCGCGGCTTCATCAAGCCACATAAATTCCTTCTCCCGTTTCGGCTCTCTTCCCTTCATCGCGAGCGCTTTCTTTTCGATTTCCTTCACCTGGAAATAGATATTTTTCTTCTCCTGCAGATTGTTCTCATTGACATACCAGCGGATCTGCTCCGATAGCTTGCCGATCGTCTGCTGCACGTCTTCTGCGCCGTCCACCCACGCACGGCGCACGTGGAGCGGATTGTAGCGGTTCGTCTCACCGGCAAGTGCCTTCAGGCGGAGAATCTTTCGCATCGTCTGATCGAAATCCTCCTGCTGCGAGGACGCCATCAGGTAGTCGAAGAAGGCGGAAAAGCTCTTGCCCTGCTCCGATTCTTCGATGATTTCCCTGTCCGCGATGAACTGCGAGAGCAGCGCCCCCTTACCCTGCTCCCACTCGTTCACTTCATTGCGAAAATCATTGTAGATGCCCTGAAATTTATCTTTGACCTCACGGAAATCAGAAAGAATCCCTGCCGCGATGTCCATGGCTTCCATGAAGCGCTCCTTGATCTGCACTTCATCTAAGACTTCGACTTCCCCGCCTTCGCGGAGCCGACGGATTTTCTCATCGATCTCCGCCCGCTGCTTTCTAAGGTAGTCCAAGCGCGCCTTCTTATCCGGATTCGCCTTATGCTCGATCTCGTGCAAGATATTGAAGAACGTGTGGAGGCGCGACTCCGTCCCGATGAAGCTCCGACTGCGCAGATTTTCCAGCCACTCTACGGCCTTCTGCCCCGAAGTCGTGAGGTCATAGTACGTCATGTGGTTTCGATAGAAACGGCGAAGCCAGCGGTGCTCCTCATCCGACCAGCGGCGCAGGTACAGCTTCGCTTCCCCCTCGAGCGCTTCCTCCTCCGGCTGCGGCTCCTTCGCTAGGGCATGCTTCTCTTTCAGAAATGGACGCATGTCCATCAAAAGACGTGCTTCCGGCAAATTTCTCACATTGCCCGCTAAAAATTCCTGATAAAAAAAGGCACAGCAGAAAGCTGCATCATCAGAAGCGAGAAGCTTCCATGAAGCATTGCTGTGTCTCATCAAGGCAAGCGCATCCAAAGCCATAAACCGATCCTGTGCCATAGAAGTCACCTTTATGTTGATCTTACAATACATATGAACTGGCGCTGCACCTTCCATTCTCGCTCATAGTGAAAATGGAAGGTGCAGCGTACAAAATCAAAAGCGTCACGGAGTATACATCTTGGCGATGCCCGCTTGAGACTTGGAGTCTTGGAAACGTTAGACTACAGATATCTGACATCTGATGTCTAACGTCTCCCCGTCTCTCATCTCCCGCCACTACTTTTCCCATTCCAATTCCAGCAGGCGAAAACGGTGATCCGCACTGTGCTTCTGCAGAAGATAGATATCCTTTCCCTGCTCTTCATTCTGACGAAGCGCTTCCTCCGCTTCATAGCGGATGTCATTCAGCTGCTCGTCATAGCAGGACGCCTCGATATTCATCATCCGCTCCTGCAGGTCAGTGATCAAAAACTGCTGATAAATGACCATGCCGAGCAGCATGGCCATGATAAGGTAGAGATATTTACGTTCTCTCCACTGTATTTTCCTTTTCCACTGTTCCATGGAAATCCTATTTCCTCATCATCATATCATCAATCTTACGCGGGTCGTTCAAGAGCGTCAGATGGTCTTTGGTGAATTCGATCCAGAGACGGGCAGCGCGGGAGAGGTAGCGGCCCTTCTTCCAGATGGCATAGAGGTGATGCGTCATGCGCGGCTCAGTCATCACACGGGTGACGACCTTGCTTTCCTCGCTGTTTGCCGGGCATAGACGCGACGGCAGGATCGCGACGCCAAGGCCGCTCGCGACCGTCTGCAGCATCAGCTCACGCTGGCTCGTCTCGAATACGATCTTCGGCGTGAAGCCGATCTTTTTGCAGTTCGACATGATGTCATCATGCATATTGAAATCATCGCGGTACAGCACGAGCGGATAATCCGCGAGCAGCTTCATCGGGACGACATGGTGCTCTTCGAGCGGATAGCCCTTCGGCATGACGACGCACATCTCATCCTCCGAAAGGAAGAAGGACTCGAATTCGTTATTCGGAATGGTGCAGATGATGCCGACGTCGATGATCCCCTCCTGGACGGAGGTCTCGATGACCTTCGAACCGTGCTCATAGAGCTTGATGGCGATCTGCGGATAGTTCTTCTTGAATTCGCCCAGGAGCTTTGCAAAGACATGCGCATCGGTGATCGGCGGCAGCCCGATCTCAATGGTATCCTGCTTCAGGTTGAATTCATTTTCAAAATCCGACTTCAGATGTTCAAAAATAAAAAGACACCGCTTCGCATAGTTCAGGAAAATGGTCCCCGGCGCTGTGATCTCTACCGTCTTTGCGTTGCGGATGAAAAGCACGACCCCCAGCTCATCCTCCAGCGACTTGATCATGCGGCTGATGGCGGACTGGGAAATATGAAGATTGCGCGCTGCTTTCGAGAAGCTCTTCTGTTCAGCGACTTCCATGAAATATTTCAGATGACGATAATCCATTGTGATCCTCCATGAAAGAGTAAAAAGAAAGAGAAGAGGGTGCCTCTTCAGGATGAGTCCGCGAGCCGGGATGCCTTTGGTCCCATGCCGGAGAAGCTCCGCCGGTTCCAAGGGGCATGATGCTCCGCATAAAAAACAGCAGTACGCTTATCAGCTGCTCTTGCTCTCTTTCTCCTTCTCATTTTCTTGTGAAATCCATATCTTTATTCTATAATAGAAATGTATCTATTCGGATGCCCTGGAAATGTCCATGGTCTATGACTTAGTATAGAATAAAGTGAATCCATCTATGCAAAATTATCATAAAACCATTGTACCTAATTTTCAGGTATCTTGCAAGGGAAGAGTAAAGGCAAAGGTATAAAAACCAAGTGACTGATGAGCAGGGATCCGTGGCCGGAAAGGCACCGCCTTTCTCATCCTTCATCTCCTCTGCTCCCCTTGAACAGATTTTCCATACAAAGGAGTGTTGATCTGTGAGAAATGTAAAAACAATGGATGGCAACACAGCTGCTGCGTATATTTCCTACGCATTCACAGAAGTAGCTGCTATTTATCCGATTACCCCTTCCTCGCCGATGGCGGAAGAAGTGGATGAATGGGCCGCTCACGGCAAGAAGAATATTTTCGGTGACACCGTACACGTCGTCGAAATGCAGGCAGAAGGCGGCGCAGCCGGCGCATTCCACGGCTCTTTGCAGAGCGGTGCGCTGACTACCACCTATACGGCATCTCAGGGCATGCTGCTCATGGTACCGAACATGTACAAAGTCGCAGGCGAATTGCTCCCGGGCGTTTTCCACATCGCAGCGAGAGCTCTTGCAAACCACGCACTCTCCATCTTCGGTGACCATCAGGACGTCATGAGCGCACGTGCGACGGGCTGCGCGATGCTGGCAGAAGCGAATGCCCAGGAGATCATGGACCTCGCAGGCGTTGCCCATCTTGCTGCCATCAAAGGCCGCGTACCTTTCATCAATTTCTTCGACGGCTTCCGCACGAGCCATGAGATCCAGAAGGTCGAGGTCCTAGGCTATGAAGAGCTCGCTCCGCTCATCGACCAGAAAGCCCTTGCGGACTTCAGAGCCCGCGCTCTCAATCCAGATCATCCGGTCATCCGCGGCACCGCAGAGAACCCGGACGTTTACTTCCAGCACTGCGAAGCAGCGAACCCCTTCTACAATGCCCTCCCAGACATCGTTCAGGGCTACATGGATGAGATCTCCAAGATCACCGGCAGAAGCTACCATCTCTTCGACTACTACGGCGCAGCCGATGCTGACCGCATCATCATCGCGATCGGCTCTGTCACCGACATCTGCAAGGACGTCACCGATGCGCTCAATGCCCACGGCGAAAAAGTCGGCGTGCTGAATGTACACCTCTACCGCCCATTCTCTGTCAAGCACTTCCTTGACCAGATCCCATCGACCGTCAAGAAGATCGCCGTCCTCGACCGCACCCGTGAACCGGGCGCCATCGGCGAACCGCTCTACCTGGATGTCGTATCTGCGATCGCCTCTTCCGGCCGCGCCATCAAAGTCTGCGGCGGCCGCTACGGCTTAGGCTCGAAGGACGTCATTCCGGAAGACATCATGGCTGTCTATGAGCACCTGAAGGAAGAGACCCCGCGCCACAACTTCACGCTCTCCATCAAAGACGACGTGACGAACCTCTCCCTCGCTCCGCTCCCGGTACCGGAAATCCCGTCCAAGCTCGTCTCCTGCAAATTCTGGGGATTCGGCTCTGACGGAACCGTCGGTGCGAACAAGAGCGCCATCAAGATCATCGGCGACCACACCGACCTCTATGCACAGGGCTACTTCGCTTATGACTCCAAGAAATCCGGCGGCGTCACCATCTCCCATCTGCGCTTTGGCCCCGATCCGATCAGAAAGCCTTACCTCATCCGCAAGGCTGACTACATCGCCTGCCACCGTCCGTCCTACATCTATAAATACGACCTTCTCCGCGGCTTCAAGCCGGGCGGCATCTTCCTTCTGAACTCCCCATGGAGAAAAGAAGATCTGGACCGCGTCCTGCCGGCAGCCATGAAACGGAAGCTCGCTGCCCTCAAGGCAAAATTCTACATCATCGATGCCTTTGAGATCGCAAAGAACATCGGTCTCGGCGGCCGCATCAATATGATCATGCAGTCTGCCTTCTTCCACCTCACCCACATCATTCCTGATGCGGATGCCGTGAAGTACCTGAAAGACTCCAATGAAAAATCCTACGGCAGAAAAGGCCAGAACGTCGTCGACATGAACAACAAAGCCGTCGACGCCGGTATGGAAGGCATCGTCGAAGTCGAAGTACCATCTGAATGGGAACATGCGACCACCGGCGGCTCCATCGCCAAGGTCAGCCGTCCGGACTTCGTCAAGAACGTCTGCGACGTCATGAACCGTCAGGAAGGCGACGACCTCCCGGTTTCCACCTGGAAAGGCATCGAAGACGGCACCTTCCCGTCCGGCACCTCCCAGTACGAACGTCCATCGGCAGCCATCATGATCCCGGAATGGATCCCGGAAAACTGTATCGGCTGTAACCAGTGCGGCGTCGTCTGCCCGCATGCTGCCATCCGTCCATTTCTCGTCACCGAAAACGAAGCAGCGAATGCGCCGGAAGGCTTCATCGTCAAAGACTTCAGAGGCCCGGTCAAAGGACTCAAGTACCGCATCGTCGTCGATCCGGAAGACTGCTACGGCTGCGGCATCTGCGCGAATACCTGCCCGGCTCCGAAAAAAGCCCTCGTCATGCAGCCGGCAGAGACAGAGCTCCCAAAGCAGAACCTTTGGGACTATGCAAAGAGCCTCCCGGCTAGAGACAATCCGCTCGGCAAAAAGAACCTCAGAAGCGCCATGTTCGAACCGACCTACTTCGAATTCTCCGGTGCCTGCGCAGGCTGCGGCGAGACCCCGTACATCAATATGGTCACCCGTCTCTTCGGCGACCGCATGATGATCTCCAATGCGACCGGCTGCTCCTCCATCTACGGCGCAAGCGCCCCGTCCATGCCATATACCAAGAACAGCAAAGGACAGGGCCCGGCTTGGGCGAACTCCCTCTTCGAAGACAACGCGGAATATGGCCTCGGCATGCACCTCGGTGAAGCGAAGCTCAGAAGCCGCCTGACCGAAAAGCTCGAAGCTCTCCTCCCGGCAGCGGAAGGCGATGTCAAGACCGCCATGGAAGAATGGCTCGCCAAGAAAGACCTCGGCGAAGGCACGAGGGACCGCGCCGACAAGCTCGATGCGGCCCTCACCGCTGCAGTTTCTACCCATCCGGAATACAAAGAACTGCTGGATCTCAAGGATCACTTCGTCAAGAAATCCCAGTGGATCTTCGGCGGCGACGGCTGGGCATACGACATCGGCTTCGGCGGCCTCGATCAGGTCCTCGCTTCCGGCGAAGATGTGAATGTCCTCGTCCTCGATACCGAAGTCTACTCCAATACCGGCGGACAGTCCTCCAAGTCCACTCCGGCTGCTGCCATCGCCAAATTCGCAGCCTCCGGCAAGAAGACCAAGAAGAAAGACCTCGGCATGATCGCCGTCTCCTACGGCTACATCTACGTCGCACAGATTGCTCTCGGTGCTGATATGAATCAGGCCTTCAAAGCCATCAGCGAAGCAGAAGCTTATCCGGGACCGTCCCTTATCATCGCCTATGCGCCATGCATCAATCACGGCCTCAAAGCCGGCATGGGCAAATCCTCCGAAGAAGAGAAACGCGCCGTCGAATGTGGCTACTGGTGCAACTGGCGCTACAACCCAGAGCTTCTGGAACAGGGCAAGAATCCGTTCCACCTCGACAGCCGCGAACCGAAAGGCAACTTCCGCGACTACCTCATGGGCGAAGTCCGCTTCGCATCTCTGGCGAAGCTCTTCCCAGACAAAGCGGAAGAACTCTTCGAAAAGACCGAACGCGATGCCAAACAGCGCCGTGAAAACTACGTCCGCATCCAGAAATCCTATGACCAGGAGATCGCAGATCGCAAAGCCAAAGAAGAAAAATAATTCTCACGCTGCGTAATACGAAAGCGTAAACAAAGGGGCCGCTGACTCAAAGAGTCAGCGGCCCCTTTTCGCGTGGGTCTTCCGGGATAAAGAGTGACTAGTGACTAGTGACTAAAAACCAGGAGACATCCGACTCTCTCGTATCGTCATTAAAAGCGTTGCCGAGAAATCTTTCTTGCAGTCCGATAAATGACGCATGTGTGAAAGCAGGGATTGGGAGTATCAAGTGACTGGTGACTTGAATACGACTTTCGGGCATCGCTACCATCTATACTCCGCGGCGCTCCCCTGTTTTTATGCGCTGCACCACCACTCCTCATCCCCGAACTCATTTTCTTCTTGCATCTTACGCGAGACTATGGCATAATAATCTCCGTCAACGATTTATGGGCGATTAGCTCAGCTGGGAGAGCGTCTGCCTTACAAGCAGAATGTCAGCAGTTCGATCCTGTTATCGCCCACCATAATGAAAAGTTCCACGTGCT
>JAIJLI010000044.1 GCA_022722495.1 Dialister sp.
CTCGGTGTGAAACTCGACTACAGTTATCTCCATGTGGGTGGCAGAAGTGTAGATTCCCAGTTCTCCCAGCCTCGTCCGCATTCTGCTACCTGGCGTCTCGACTACGACCGCCAGCTCTGTTCGTTCTATCGCATCAATGCCGCTCTGTCAGGCAGATACCTGTCTTCTCCTGATACGAACATCGAGAAGCATGACAGCAGTTATCAGTTGTGGAAGTTCACGCTTCAACAGCGATTCCTGGATGCCGTCAATCTGAATTTCACGGTAGATAATCTTTTCGGTTATACGCCAAAGAACTATTATTGGAGTTCTGCGATGACCACCGGCCGCACCTTCTCAGTGGGACTTTCGGTTGACATCGACCGTTTCGTAAAGGTATTCTAATAAAAATAGCAGGGTGGACCAGTCTTCCATCCTGCTTCTTTTTTATTAATAGCCCCCCTCTAACTGTATAGATAGCCGCGCTTTTTGCAAAGTTTTAAAGCTTTGTCAAATCTCTTAGTAGTGTCAAGTTTATACATTATTCCCCTAAGATAGTATCAAACATTTCATCAACAGAATTCCAATGGGTAACTCTGCCTTTCTCCTTGTCTTCTTCGGCAAGTTCTAGATTTGTTTTCTTTGGTTTCATGACAGAAATATCAATTTACAGCAGCAAAATTACGTTTTTTTCTCTAAACAACCAAGCAAATTAAAAGATTTTTTTAATTTTGGTATAGTGTACCCGTTTTTATGTGCTAACTTCAAGGATTTACAGTCTCCTGACGGTATGATGGATGGAAGTCTCATCTTAGGGCGATTTTCCTTATTTTGCCTAGAACCATCTCTTCTTCATTTTCTTCAAGAAATCCTTGGTGATAGAGAAGCCGGAGGCATCACCTATTACGGAGTCGGTATAGCAGAAGGGACATTCAGCTGTAGGCGGCTCATCAGGGAGGTAATCCGTGATTTCGGATGGCGAGAAGATTTCGCCGCAGAAGAAACAGCCGCACTTTTCAGATTTTTCTATTTGTTCCTTGTTGCTGTAGCTGCAGTCGTGAGCCTGGCGGAAGATCCTGTCTTTCTCTTCCAGTTCTTCCGTTTCTAAAACTTCGAGCTTGAAGATGGCAGGAACATCCCGATGCTGTGGATGCTCAGCCAAATGCTTGAATTCTTCGTATGTCATGGGACGGTTATCTTAAGAATTTGTGAAAGTCAATTTGAGATCTAAGTTCAGGGAGCCAACCTTCATTGGGTTCTATCTGATTTCTAGAAGTTTCCCTTCTAACCATATTTTTGTGGATTTTGAAAATGTCAGATTGTCGAAAGATGAAACCTTCGAGTGCCATCATTTGGAAGATTGATATCACAATAAGGTGGTTTTCATATTTTTTGTCTCTAGCGGAGTTAACCTTTAGTCTCTTAGAAGATGCTCTTCTCCTCTCCCGTAGGATGAAAATAAAGAAAACACTCATGGCATTCGCTATTATATCAATAGGAAAGCCATGAGTGTAATTGGTTTATTGAAGTCTTAATTTTCTAGAACCTGTCCAACTTACTTTGAAGATAGATTCTGAGGTAAGTTCAAGTGTCTTGTAATCTTTGGAAACTGTACCTCGTAGGACTAGATCGTTGGCGTAAACAGTTATGTCATAGCCATTCGCTTCCCATTCTCCACTCCAAGTAGCGTCGTCTTGCAATGTTTCTTTGATGCTGACTTTGCCATTGTTCTTGAAGGTGAGGCGCAAAGATTCTGTGGCAGTACTCTTATCCAAGTCTCTTTCGTCATCATATACGATGTCGTCTTCTACTTGGCGTGTTACCTTATATACCATTTTTCCTCTTTGTGCAACTGTGTCGCTAAAGATTTTTGTAGAGTCCACTTGTGGCTCTACTTTTTCGGAAACGATGGAGTCTTTTATTGCCGTACTGTCTACGGCTTTTGCATCTTTAGTCTGTTTGTTGCCACAAGCGGTAAATGATGCGACTAGGCAAACGGCTAATGCTGTGATAAAAGAATGTCTCATGAGGCTTGTCATTTGATTTCCTTTACAATTTTTGCGGATGCAGCACAGTCCTTGGCTCTAACCAGAGTGATGTCACCTTCATAACTGTCTGGCAAAAGGTCAAAGTTGAGATGATCACATTCTGCAAAGCCGTTCTTCATGTGATAACTAACATTTGTGAGAAACTTCTTGCCGTTTTGTATCAACACCAAGGCATCTCCTTCGTGTTGACCATCAAATGCATCTGCATAATCTTTCTTGACACCAGGCTTCTGTAATGCCTCCTTTACAGACATTCCTACTGCCAAATTGTTTGATTTAGCAATACTGTCTGCTCTTGCAATACTATCAGCACGAACTATGCTGTCAACCCTAGCGATACTGTCTGCTTTAGCTTGTGCTATGGCAGCTGAGTCTATTCCATTTTCCGAACTGTTTCTATTGCAGTTGGAGCAACTTATGATGCTTGTTGTGAAACAGACAAGCATCATGATAAAAAAATGTTTCTTTTTCATTGTCTTGTAATTTGTAATTACCACTTTATAGCAGCCACTTTCCCGTTTTTGGTATAGATGGCTCTAGGAAACCTTGCATTTATATATGAGGCAGTCATTGCAAAGAGTCGTGTCGGGAGATATACCTTATAGCCGCTTTCTACTCTTACAAAGCCATATGCGATAAAATTAACGTCCTTCATTACAAGTTTATATTCTCGAACAATGCCCTCAGGCATACCTATGTATGGTCTAAAGTCTTCCATCGCATCGAATGCTTTTCGACCATACTTCTGTACCAGAACCTTTTCCATTTGTGCATGCTTATTCCTTGCAGCGTTTTTTATATTCTTTTCAGCTATTTGTCCTGCTTTTACTTCTGCATTATATGCTTGTGCAAAAGAATCGTATTGTATACACTTCTCGCCAACTTTCTCGCCATTCTTGTTCAGATATATTCCAACATATAACTCCAGCTTGTCATTCTCTTTGGCGGTCTTTGGCGTGAAAGAATAGTCGTCTTTAGTACCTGCATACTTAAAAATTCCAAGCATAGAGTTGCCTTCAGGCTGATACAATAATGCTTGGTAGTTTGTTTTAAATTGGGATATGATATTCGGCTCTTTGTTCTTTTCGAAGAGAGTATATATATGACGACCATATTTTAATTTGCTTTCATCCCCATTTATCACTATAACAATTCTTCCGTCGGGATATATCACGGCATCGTCAATGAAGTCGTTGTCAAACGTATGGGTCTTTGGCAGCACGTCCAAAGCTTTTATCATATTGGAATAACTTTCAGTATTTTGTGCAAGGCTTACTCCAAAGTAGGTTGCGACATCCGGATCCTTTGGGAGTATGGTTTCTTTCAACTCGTCATACAGCACATCCCAGTCAACACCTCTTTTAATGTTCTCATTCACGAAGCGTTGCACGTAAGGAATGAATTCCTTTGGTGAATCGGAATTTGTAATGGCGTCGATGAATGTGTACATCTTGTTTGGGTCGGCTTGATATGCTATCCAAACGGACTCGGCGCTTTGTTCTACGCCTTGGGCGTAGGACAAAAGTATGCTAAATACGCAACATATTGTCAATAATATTTTTTTCATCATATTGTATTTTATTTATCTTTATTCTTGTTGTATTCAGCCAAAATGAAGTTCATTATAGGCTCGTATATCTTCTCTGTTTCTTGTGATTTACAGTTTTCTTTAGTCGTGACTTTTCCGTTGCTGCTTATAATGACAGGTAGAGCCTCGTTATTCTTCAGCGAAGGAACTTGGTCAACAATTTCCTTTGTGACGTTAAACAATTTTATTTTAAATTCCGGAGTAAATGAGCGTCCATAAACTTGCACCATCACTGCGGCAAGGAAACTGCCCAATATGTTTCGTGACTTGAATGTTTCTATATAATTGAGCATATTTTGTTCCTTTTTGTTGCTGGTGTCCTTGCCGCCGTAGGACTGGGCCCAGTTAATATTTTTACACTCGTCATCTAGCCAAATGTCGAATTTGTAGTATTTGCGGTTTTTGGCTTTAATGGTAATAGCCTGCATTTGCTGTTTGACAGGATAACTTTTAGCTATTTTTTTTAAGTCCAACTTAACTGCTTGCAGTGCCCATGGCATCTCGTGCTTGAAGGCGCATTTATTTATGAAATATTCCTTATAGTCATCTTTTTGCGTAGCCCAACCATTGTTGCGGTCTCCATAGGGGAAGTCTCCTTCTTTATAAATCTTAATGACATTCCGGTCATCGAAGTCTTCTACCTCTTCGATTTTGCGGATATATGAAATGTTGTCCTTTACATACTCTGCGATGGCAATATCAACATCGCACGTTGCAAAAAGCGAGTCTACCACTGGTATGTCGTATGGTATGAACGACAGAAGAGTTTCAAAGTCCTTTGAGCGAATAGCTCTCTTGAGGGTTTGCTTCTTGTCTGCAATAAGTGACATTAATTTTTCGTGATACACGTCTTCAAGCCCATACTGTGATGCCACGTCGGACAGTTGTTTAGAAGGCTTGTTTATAAAGCTCATGGCAGCCAATGCTGCAGCTTTGTCTTTGTTCAGCTGGAACTGCAGGGCTACTGTATACATCTTGGTGACAGGAATCTGTGGGCACAGCTTGAGGTATTCCAAAGCCTTGGAATAGTCCTGGTTGCAAATCTTCTTGAATCCCAAGGCGTAGTAGTTGGCTGCATACATGGCATCTTCGTAATACACTTTCTTGCCAGCAGCAAGTTTTGCATCCCATTTGGCAAGTTTCTTCTTGCATTTCTCGAAATATTCGTTGGCGCAGTTTACCTTCTCTTGTTTTGTGATGTACTCGCCGTCATGTACCAACAGACGACTGATTTTTTCCTCAGCTTCTTGCTCTGTGTCAGCTTCTGCAAGAATCTCTGAGATGATAGACTTGAGAATTCTTTCTGATTCCAATTTCTTTGCTAAATCCTGTGAGAAAGAAATCTGTGTGAAGCATACTGCCAGTAGCAGTAGAATTAATCTTAAATGTTTCATGATGCTTTTTGTTTAAAATTATAAATGTTTATTAATTTGTTTTCATGCAAACAATGCTGTTGTTGCAGCATTGAGAATACCTTGCACAGTGAAGTCCAAGGCTGCTGTTCCGAGTCTTTCTGCCATTTTCGTCATCAGTTCCTTGAAAGTCAGCTTTTCGTTGTTCTTGCTTTTTCGAACTTCTTTTAGCAGCTTGTTAATTTCTTCTTTACCATCTGCTGGAATACAGAGAAAATACTCAAGATCGTCGTAATCCATTGAGACTATTTCTGAGTTGAAGGAACTGTCAGAGAATCTGCCTCCAGCTTTTAATGTTGAGTCTAAATATCTGCGCAAGTACATATCTTCTATGACAAATTGTATGCACTTGCCGTCTTTCTTGAAATGAGCCTGTTTGAGATGTTCGCAGACCATATTATATTTGTCAACGGATGTATTGTTGCTATATTTCAGTTCTGCTTCATAGCGCAGACGTTTAACTTTGCTCTCTGGTATCTTCAGACCTATGCTGATTTCATAGTTCTTCTTTCCTTGAAGTTCGTGCTCCAATAAATAATGGAATATCCACACTTCAAAGTCATTTTTGTTCATAGAGCCAAAGCCTTTCTCTATATATTTAGAGATTACTTCGTTTAATGTCAGTTCTTTCATTGTTAAAATTGTTTTAAAGATTTAGACACAAAAAAGGTGCGAACCAATTTCATTCTGTTCTGAAGGTTCTGGACTACCTGTACACAAAGAATGAAAATCAGCTCACACCAATGGGTATATGTTGATACCCATCCCGCCGAAGCGGAATGGATACAATAATACACGGTTGGGTGAACAACTTCTGTCTTCGTTCTTGTGTACAATGAATTGTCCAGATTCTCAGTACGAACCAAGCATGGTTGTTTCCTTAACATGTCTGCTGCTTGTTTAGAACAGCACTGCAAATATACCATTTTTTTTCTAAAGTTGTTCATTGTGAGCTGATTTTTTTGCAAAAATAGGTGTTTTTTCTGCTTTTTCAGCGTTCCATTCCGTTCCAAGTTCAAAATATAGGGCGTTTTTTAGTCGAAATATTGGCTTTTTTGTGTGTTGCTTGGATTTGTTTCAGTATCTTTGCAGCATGGAACAGATATTACGTGAAATGATAGAAAAGATGGTGGGGCGCAAGATGGTTGTGCCCCGCGACTTCGCTTGGTTGAGCGAAAAGGTGGAGGAACGTACCCAGCAAAGGGTGAGTGCCTCTACGCTGCGACGATTCTGGGGATACGTGAGCGAAGGGGTTTCTGCCAGTAAGTTTACCAAGAATGTGCTGGCTAATTTTCTCGGTTATGCGGACTTTGAGGAGTTTGGATTGTCGCAAGGAACGGGAGAACGGCAGAGCCAGATGGTTATAGGCAAGGAAATCTCATGCGATGATCTTTATGAGGGACAGATGCTCAAACTTTCCTGGCTGCCCGACAGAACCTGCATCATCAGGTATCAGGGAAACGGAAGTTTCAAGGTGGTATCATCAGAAAATACCAGATTGGCGAAAGATGATACATTCGAGTGCCGTCATTTTATCAATCATGAGCCTGCTTATCTTCATGCCTGGAAACATGGAGATGATGAACCGGTTACTTACGCAATTGGTAAGAAGAACGGCATCATCGTAGAGCATTATTTGGAAGATTGAAATCTCGACAAGGTGGGCTTCACATATCTTTCAGAGGTATAAGAGGACAGCTCGTAGATGATATCTGCCTTCTTGCTGCCGGCGATGTCTTTAGAGAATGTCTGCGGATAAGTGGTCGTGATGAAATCATTGCTCTTATCTATAAACCGATAGAATGCCTCGCTCTTTTTCACAACAGACCGGATGGTGTCTATGCCGGATTCCTTCCACATCTTGTCGATAGTCTTCTTTCCCTTGGATATGAGTTCGGCGCTTTGTAAATGGGATGCAGAAGATGGCTCGGTAGCTGTTGGCTGCAGGGATTTCCTGCCATTGGAAAGTGGGGCAGGATTCTTGGCTTGCTGGCGGATGACAGTATCCTTCTTGGCTTCGTGATGTGCCGGGGTGATGCTAATGCTCTTTTCCTGCTGATGCAGTAAAGGATAACTGATGAAACCTAATAAGATGATACAGACCAAAGCTGCGATTGCGATACGCTTGATAACGGATTGATGCCTGTTTCTGCGAGTCATGAAATCGGCTTTGAGTTCGTCAACATTGGCATATCGCTGGGTTATGGGAGCCTTACATCGTTTGATGATGGCAGTGTACGGTTTGCTTGGAAGTATCTTTTCCAGGATACAGCCTATGCTGAAGATGTCGTTGCGGATATCTGCCTGTTGGGATACAATCTGTTCAGGTGAGATGTAGCCCGGTGTGCCGGCAGGCTGTTTGAGAATGGCAAAGTCATCGGTATCTGAAAGTCCGAAATCGATGAGTTTTACATGATTGCCGTTATGGGTAATCATGATATTGGAAGGTTTTAAGTCTCTGTGTACTATCTGCTTGGCGTGGATGTAATGCACAGCATCAAGCAACTGGAGGAAGATGCCTTCTCCCTCAGTCTTCCTACCGCTCCAGTGTTCCAGCGTGATACCATCTATCCATTCCATTACGATACAGATACCCATTTCCGGTATTTCTTCCATGCTGTAGGCTGATACGATGTTGGGATGCTGCAGGGATATGAGGATATCGAACTCTTTGTGCAGCAGGTTCTTGTAGTTTTCGTCTTGGCGATATGGCTCCTTCAATCCTTTGAGCACCCACCATCTGCCATAGCGCTTTGCCTTGCAAAGAATGTTGAAACCTTTGCAAGGTATGGGAGTAAAGTCTGAAAATTGCTCAGACCTTCTACTTTCTTCTATGATGATTCCAGAATATGAATCCATGTTACTCAGACTGGGTTGATAATTCGGTTGCAAAATTAACTAAATAGAGATACCCATCCCACAGAAGCGGGATGGATATTAGTATACATATTGGGGCAAACAACTGGAACTGTCATTCTTGTGTACTGCGAACTGTCCAGATTCTCAGTCCGAACTAAGCGTAGTTGCTACCTCTTTATGTCTGCCGCCATTATTAACGGCATTGCAAATATAGGCATTTTAAAAGAAATTTTCAAGCGAAAGAGAATCTTTTAGTATTCTTTAAACTTTTACGATGTTTTTTGTTTGTATTTTAGTTCAAGCTCATATCCTGCAAATTTATACCTTAATTATATATAGGGGAATGCTTGCCGCAAATCCCCTCTCTTTTCTCTTGTGAAATGTGGAAGCCCACCCCTTTTTATGTCCGTTTTCAAAACTGATACTGCCCACATGTGATAGGGATATCATCCTTTAAAATCAGTTAAAAAGTGGGTGCTCTTTTATAAAATGTGTGGGAAAGTTGCAGAATTCCCTCATAAAATGTGTATATTTGTAGCGTTATTCCCTCATAAAATGAGGACGGAAGTGTGATTATTCCCTCATAAAATGTGATAGAGAGGGGGAATATTCCCTCATAAAATGTGATTTAAAGATATGGATTATGGAAAGGTTAGCTATCAATGAACTTCTGAAATGGAAGAATAAACAATATCGTAAACCTCTTATTATAGAGGGTGCCAGACAGGTGGGAAAGACTTGGCTGGTGAAGGAGTTTGCCCGCCAGAATTACAGGCAGCTGGCGTATGTGAACTTTGAGGAGATGAAGATTCTGCAGAATCTCTTTGAGCAGGACTTCAATATTCCTAGAATTCTTACAGCTATTGGGGCTGCAACGAATGTAACCTGCACTGAAGGCGAAACGCTGATATTCCTGGATGAGATTCAGGCTGCCCCTCATGCTGTTACTTCTCTGAAATATTTTGCAGAGAATGCGCTGGGCTATCATGTCATAGCGGCTGGTTCTCTTCTGGGTATCGAACTGCATCAGGGGGAATCTTTTCCTGTAGGTAAGGTGGAATTTCTCTCTTTATATCCAATGAACTTTATCGAGTTCGTGATGGCTATGGGGGAGAAGAATCTGGCGCAGCTGCTGCAAACGAAAGATTGGAATATGATAACGATGTTTGCTCCCAAGTTTCAGGAACTCTTAAAGTATTATTACTATGTGGGAGGTATGCCTGAAGCTGTATTGAGTTTTTGGCAGAATCGTGATTGGAAAGAGGTGAGAGCCATACAGAAGGATATTCTGGGCAGTTATCAGAGAGATATGTCGAAGCATGCTCCATCAGAAATTATTCCCCGTATTACTGATTTGTGGAAATCCTTGCCAGCCCAGTTGAGTAAGGAGAACAGGAAGTTTATCTATGGAGTGGTGCGCGAAGGGGCAAGAGCCCGGGAGTATGAGTTGGCCTTGCAGTGGCTGCTGGATGCCGGACTGATATATAAGGTATATAATGTGAAAGTTCCCCGACTGCCACTTGCCAGTTATGAAGACCGGGCAGCTTTCAAGATTTTCGTCCTGGATGTCGGGCTTCTAGGTGCGATGTCTAATCTCAAGGCAACGACAATAGTGGATGGTAACAGTATTTTTACCGAGTTTAAAGGGGCATTGACGGAACAGTATGTTTTGCAGCAACTCATTCTCAGGTATGAACCCTATTATTATGCCAAGACAAACAGTACTCAGGAGATTGATTTCCTGCTCCAGGATGAGGAGGACGAGATTGTTCCGTTGGAGGTGAAAGCCGAGACGAATGTCAAGGCAAAGAGCCTGCGCCAGTTTGTTGCAGACAACCAGTCAAAGAAGGCCTATCGCATCTCCATGAATGATTATCAGCAGGAAGATTGGGTTACGAACGTACCGCTCTATGCGGTAAATGGTGTCGAATTTTAGCGATAGTACCGCCCTAACTATATAAAAATAGGTAGGGCGGTGGTATCGCATTTGCAAATATATATGAAGTTCCGAAAAATGAAATCCCCAACCTGCTATGGGAAAGCTGGTTGGGGAAATTATGATAGATTTTGCTTTCATCAGAAAATATCCGGATGTGAATTACAAAGGATACTCCTCGAAAGCGTAGAGTACAGTGCTTAAATAACGCTCACCTGTATCTGGCAAGAGGGCTACAATCTTCTTGCCCTTGTTCTCAGGACGCTTCGCAATCTCGGTGGCTGCAAAGGCGGCAGCACCTGATGAGATTCCTACCAAGAGGCCCTCGGTCTGAGCCAGGTCACGACCTGCCTTGATAGCATCATCGTTCTGAACATCCAATACCTCATCGATATATTCTGAAGAGTAAGTCTCTGGAATGAAACCGGCACCGATGCCCTGAATCTTGTGAGGACCGCTCTGTCC
>JAIJLI010000625.1 GCA_022722495.1 Dialister sp.
ATGTGACGGCGCGCATCAGCGGTCTTTTCCGTGATACCATGCCCTCTGTCGTCTCGCTCATGGACAGGGCGGTGCTGCTCGCCGCTTCTCTTGCGGAGAATGACGAGGATAATTACGTCAGGAAACATATTTCTGAGGACAGCCGGATCATGGAAGAGAAAGGCTCGCCCAAGGAAGAGGCGTGGCGGGAAGCTGCGTATCGCATCTTCGGGGATGCCCCGGGGACGTATGGCGCAGGCGTTGCGGCGCTTCTGGAGGAGAAAAATTGGGACAGCCTCGATGACCTCGCGAATGTTTTCATCCGATGGGGCGGTCATGCCTATGGGTCGAGGTCAAATGGCAGCTACAAGCCGGAGCTCTTCCGTGAGCGTCTCGCGCATATGGAAGTCACCATCAAGAATGAGGATAACCATGAGACCAATATGATGTCATCGGATGACTACAATGCTTACCACGGCGGCCTGATCGCAGCGGTCAGAAGCTGCTCGGGAAAGAAACCACATGCTTACGAAGGGGACAGCAGTGATCGGAGCCGTATCAAGGTACGCACTGTCGAAGCGGCAGCGAAGCGCATCTTCCGCACGGAGACTGTGAATCCGAAATTCATCGAAGGCCTTATGCAGCATGGCTACAAAGGCGCGGCAGATCTTTCAAATCGCGTCGCCGTCAGTTTCCAGTGGGATGCGACGAGCGATGTCATGGAGGACTGGATGTATGAGAAGCTCTCCGCCGCCTATGCCCTGGATCCCAAGGTGCAGGACTGGATGAAGCGTGTGAATCCCTGGGCGCTTAGCCGCATCACCGAGACGCTCCTTGAGGCAGAGCGGCGAGGTCTGTGGCAGGCCAAAGAGGAGACTGTGGATGCTCTCGAGAAGCTGTATCTTGAGGTCGAAGGAGAGATCGAGGAGGAATAAGAAAACGCTGATCGGATCGCAAAGCGATCGGATCAGCGTTTTTTCACGGAATGGCGCTCTCTGTCCCACTGTCACAAAATATCCAGATCCTCATAAGCGGGGCGCATCACATATGTTCCCGTCTTATCGATGAGCCCCCACTTGCCTTTGACCTTGACGCCGGCGAGACCGGAGGAGAAGGGGGTGACGTCGGAAAAGGTGTCATTATGAGGGAAGGCTTCATGACCCGCAGGCGTGAGGAAGCTCCAGCCGTTCTTTGTCTTGACGGGAAGGAGGCCTTCTCCTGCTTTCGATACAGCGAGGTAGAGGGGCGCGGTGAGGCGTGTCCCTTCTTTGTCTGCGATGCCCCATTTGCCCTCTTCCTTATAACCGAAAAGACCACTGCCCAAGGATCGGATCTCCTTATAGGAGAATGGCAGAAGCTCGTGACCGTCTTCCATGGAGAGGAGGCCCCATTTCTTGTTTTCGTCTTTGGCGAGAAGTACGCCGTCTTCCTCATCGGGGAGGAGGCCGGTATAGATGGTATGAGCGATGTAGGTAC
>JAIJLI010000626.1 GCA_022722495.1 Dialister sp.
AATGACTGCTATGCTCATTGCTTCATGTTCAAGTGACGATGTTGTTTCTACCAACACCGGTAGAGCAATAGACTTCCGTACCTCGGTAGGTACACGTGGCTCAGAAACTACAACTGACAACATTGGCAAGTTCTGGGTGACTGCAATTGATGGTAACAACGCCAACTACTTCTCAAAGCAGGAGTTCACAAAAGATGGTGCGTTCTTCACATCTTCACCACTTTATTACTGGCCAGCAGGTACTTTGAATTTCTTCGCTTACTCTCCGTCTGAGACTGATCTTGGCGCAACTGTAACTATCGACAAGGATACTAAGACCTTTGCCGACTTCTCGCCTGCTAAAGAAATCGCAGATCAGAAGGACTTCGTAACCGCTACAGCTTCTGGAACCAGAGCTGCTAATGAGGAGTCTGGCGTAGCGTTGACATTCGCTCACCAGCTCTCTCAGATTGAGATCAAGGCTAAGAACACCAACACTGGTTATGTTTACAAGGTTGTAGGTGTACGTATCGGAAAGCCAGTTTCAAAGGGTACATTCACAATGGGTACAACTTCTTCTTGGGCTTTAACTACTACAGAGAAATCAAACTATGCAGTAGAATACTCCGAAAAAACTCTTACTGCAGATGCTGCAACTATGATGAGTACAGCTAACGACAACGCTATTCTTCTTCCACAGCAGCTCACAGCATGGACACCTGAAACAGACAAGAAGAACGCCAATAATGGTGCTTACATTGCTTTGAAGATTCAGATTACTACAAAGGATGGCGCACGTGTATATCCTGCTAAGGGAGATTACGATTGGGCTGCTGTTGCTATCGGCACAAACTGGGAGGCTGGTAAGAAGTATGTTTATACACTTGACTTCTCTGCAGGTGCTGGCAAGGTAGATCCTGAGAAACCAGAACCTACTGATCCTACTGATCCATTCAAGCCAGGTGAGGACATTCTTGGCAAGCCTATCAAGTTCACAGTTACAGTAACTCCTTGGACTCCTGCAGATCAGCCTGTTAAAATGTAATAGATTCCTATTCATTCTTAATAAAGAATGATTAGGTTGCAATTTGCAACATTTAAAACGAGGAGAGTGTGTTAAAATAATCAAACAGCACGCTCTCCTCCTATATATCCTCTTCTCTTTCCGTTAGACTATAATTTAAATACTATTATGAAGAAATCTCCTTTATCGTTTACGGCATGGATGTCAATAGTAGCAAGCTTTCTGACAGCATTCGCGTTTGTATCTTGCTCAGACGACTTTGCTGGATATTTTCATAGCGGCAACAATATGCGCTTTGCCCTGTCTGAATCTAATTGGAGCAACGCAGGCAAGACTCGCTCTGCAGAAGCGACGGGCGGCCAGGAATATAATACTGCCGTTCTGGCGTTATGCGACAAAAGCAGCAAAGATTCGCTTTACCTGCATGTCTATTGCTCTGACGAAATAGACG
>JAIJLI010000627.1 GCA_022722495.1 Dialister sp.
CAAGCATAACGCTTGACACCCGGTGGGGCGTGCCTCGTTATGACCAGTCAAAAGAGACGGAGACTTATCTCTTGTCCGGTTCAATGCTCTCCACTATGGACGACAACGGACAGATGGGAGTCGCACACCGTGGCGAGAAGATGAACAGAAAGGCTGACCGCCAGTTCTACACCCGCCAAGGCGGTGATTTCAGCCGTATCATCCGCAAGGGTGACAATCCTGCCAACTATTATTGGGAGGTTACAGACAAGCAGGGTGTCAAGTACATCTATGGTGGTGACGGAGCTGTTGTAAAGGGCAATGTCACCGATGCTTCGGGCAATACCCGTGAGGTGATTGCCGAATGGAAGCTGAAACGTGTCGAGGAACTCCACGGTGACTATATAGAATATGTGTATGACATCGTGGATGAGGATGTGCGTGGCGGCTTGAAGGCCAAGGCTGCATATCTGAAGGAGGTTCACGCGGGTAATGCAGGACAGGAACCGCACACCGTTGTACTCTTTGATGGCAACAAGGTAAAGCCGGTAAAGACCAACAATGCCCGCTATGGATTCCTCGCCTCCTCCAACAGGCTGTTGGAGAAAGTGACCGTGAATTTCCAGGGCGAGACCCTGCGCAGCTATGCCTTTGACTACAAGGAAGGTGCTTTCCACAAGGAAATGCTCACAGGTGTCAGACAGTATGACAACACAGGAAAGGAAGTGGCTTTCCAAAACTTCGACTACTATGATGACGTACAGGCAGACAAGGGCTATGTTCCTTTCAAGGATGATTCCGAAAAATGGAACACGCACGATGACGGACTTGACGCTGGTTTCGTCAATCCTTTAAAGTCTGTCAGCAAGCGTTTCAGCGACAAGCCAACTGCACTTGGCGGAACGACAAGTTCTTCTGTAAGCGGTTCGTTCTATGCAGGTGTGGGCTTTAATGATGGAAGCGGTTGGAAAAGTAGCACTGCAGGTGGTTCATATAGCTATTCAAGCGATACCAGTAAAGGATTGTCAACTCTTGTTGACTTGAACGGTGACGGACTTCCAGACAAGGTGTACAAGTCTGGTGGCTCTGTATATTATCGTCCGCAGGTCAAGACGGACAACGGAGAAGTCGTATATGCTGAGCCTATCAAGGTAAAAGGCATCAGTAACTTCTCGACAACCAAAAGTTCAACGAACTCTTTCGGTGCTAATGCCGTTATTGGTTGGAATTCTTTAACTGCCGTTGTCGGAACTGATAAGTCCACAACCAAGACTAAGACGACCCAGTATTTCAGCGACATCAACGGTGACGGACTTGTTGACCTCGTTTCAAATGGCAATGTTTATTTCAACCATTTGGAATTTGACAAGGCAGGCAATGCCGTGCCTACATTTACGTTGAGCAGTGCCGATACGCCAAGCCCTATCATCTATGGCGGCAAGGTTGACACTTCCGTCATGGAGGTTAGCGAGGA
>JAIJLI010000628.1 GCA_022722495.1 Dialister sp.
GGGCAAGCGAGCCGGTATCCCCCATGAAGACCTTGGCCGGATGATAATTGAAGAAAAGGAAGCCAATGCAGGCCCCTGCCAGAATAATGATAAAATAACCGAGGTCATGAAACCCTGTCATATAGCAGAAGACCGCATAGGCCGTAAACGCGATGACGCAGCAGCCGGAAGCCAGTCCGTCCAGCCCATCCGTCAGGTTCACCGCATTCGATGCCCCCACAATGACAAGAACGACGAAAGGATAGTACAAAAGTCCGATGGAAATATCCATGTCCGTGAATGGGATCGCGATCGAGTAAGGCAGGTGCAGTGTATCTACGACGCCCCAGCAGAAGAGCACGGCGAGGATCAGCTGCCCCAGCATTTTCTGCTTGGCCGTCAGCCCCAGATTCCTTTTCTTTTCTGCTTTGATGAAATCATCGAGAAATCCTAAAAGCCCATGCCCCAGCGTCAGGAAAAGAAGCCAGAGAACCGATGGATCCAAGAGCCGGTTGAAAAGCACCACCAACACCATCGCTGTCAGCATGAAGAGCCCGCCCATGGTCGGAGTGCCGCTCTTGGCCCGATGAGACTTCGGTCCTTCGGTGCGGATCGACTGGCGCGCCTTCAATTTTTTCAAAAGCGGAATGCCCACCCATCCGCAGATGACGGTGAGAACCGCTGCTTCCAGCAGGTATATAAAATAATTACTTTCCATCCTTTGTCAGAACTCCCCTCAAGAGCATTGGTACTTTTTCCATATGCATATAGTGCGAACCCTTCACCAGCACAGCATCCCCGGCCTTCGCCAGAGCCGCCAGCTTCTCTGCCGCTTCTTCACAAGTATCATAAGAGAAAACGGACGTCATGCCGCCCTCTTTGGCGCCCAAAGCCAGATGGCGAGAAAGAGGTCCCACCGTGATGAGGCCGTTAAAGCCCATGGCGGCGGCTTTCTTTCCCGTTTCCTGATGCAGTGCCTCTTCCATATCGCCCAGCTCCCCCATATCACCAAGCACCAGGTAGTGATGCGAAGCGGGGATCTGCTTCAGCGAGCCGAATGCCATTTCCATGGAGAGCGGATTCGCATTGTACGAGTCATCCATGACGGAGATCCCTGCGATGGTAAGCAGTGTCTGCCGCTGACCGATCGGCTGGAAATCCGCAAACGCTCTCTGAATTTTCCGGCTGTCCACGCCAAGGACACGAGCTGCCGCGATGGCGGCCAGTGCATCGTAGACATTGTGTACGCCGAGAAGATGCAGCTTCACGCGGAATGCTTCATCAAAGGACGTACAGATGAATTGGGTTTGCGAAGCCTCATAACGGGCATCTGTCCCGCGGACGGTATAGCGCCCCGCAAGGCCATAGGAGATCACGCGTCCCTCGAAGCTGTCCCCCATCGCTTTGACGAAGGGATCATCTCCATTCAGGATCGCCGTGCCATCCTTCGGCAGTGCTTCGATCAACTCGGCC
>JAIJLI010000629.1 GCA_022722495.1 Dialister sp.
GCCTGCAGCAATGCGTGCTTCTCTGACATGGAGCGTGAAGCCCTCCGGAGCCCCGAGCTTGGTCGGGTCGTCGCTGAAGGAGGCCGGCGTCTTGGCGATGCAGACAGGGACATGGGCAAATCCCATCTCTTCGATGTGCTTCAGTTCCTTGGCAGCCGCCGGATCGTAAGCAACATCCGCTGCGCCGTAGATCTCTTTCGCAATGGTTTCGATCTTGTCTTTCAGGCTGCCTTCCAAATCATAGAGGGTGTGATAGCTAGCGCCCTGATCAATGGCGGAGAGGACTTTTTCAGCCAGATCCAGACCGCCTTTGCCGCCTTCTGTAAATACATTGGACTCTGCCACTGCGACGCCGACTTTTGCACAGGCATCTTCGATGACCTTCTTCTCTTCTGCGGTGTCAGCGGGGAACATGTTCAGCGCAACAACGATCGGCAGGCCAAATTTCTTCATGTTGGAAATATGGCGCATGAGGTTCGGAAGGCCTCTCTTGACCGCTTCCGGATCAGATTCTGTGAGTTCATTCTTCGCTTTTCCGCCATTCATCTTAAGCGCACGGATGGTCGCAACAAGGACCGCCGCATCCGGCTTCAGACCGGCGAAACGGCACTTGATGTCAAGGAACTTTTCAGCGCCGAGATCGGCACCGAAGCCTGCTTCCGTGATGACATAGTCTGCGAGATGCAGTGCCGTCTTCGTTGCAAGGACAGAGTTGCAGCCATGCGCGATATTCGCAAATGGACCGCCATGAATGAAGGCCGGGACGTGCTCAAGCGTCTGCACAAGATTTGGCTTCAGTGCATCCTTCATAAGAGCTGCCATCGCGCCTTCCGCATGGATGTCGCCCGCAGTGACCGGGGCATTGTCATAGGTGTAGCCGACAATGATCTTGGCAAAGCGTTCCTTCATGTCGCTGATGGAACGAGCCAGACAGAGGATCGCCATGACCTCCGATGCGACGGTGATATCGAAACCGCTTTCTCTCGGTACGCCATTCGGATGACCGCCAAGACCGACGACGATGTGACGGAGCACGCGGTCATTCATATCCATGACACGGTTCCATACGACGCGGCGCGGATCGATGCCGAGTACGTTCCCCTGCTGGATGTGGTTGTCCACCATGGCAGCGAGAAGATTGTGTGCAGCGGTGATCGCATGGAGATCGCCCGTGAAATGAAGATTGATATCTTCCATCGGGACGACCTGCGAATAGCCGCCGCCTGCTGCGCCGCCCTTGATGCCCATACAAGGACCAAGGGATGGTTCACGAAGGCAGATCATCGTCTTCTTGCCGAGCTGAGAAAGCGCCTGCCCGAGACCGACGGTGGTCGTGGTCTTGCCTTCACCGGCCGGTGTCGGAGAGATCGCCGTCACAAGGATGAGCTTGCCATTCGGTTTCTTTTCCAGCTCTCTTGTGAATTTCAGAGAGACCTTCGCTTTGTAAT
>JAIJLI010000004.1 GCA_022722495.1 Dialister sp.
GCTCTATTTTCCGGATTCCGACCCGGACGTGGCAAGAGCCCATCTGATGAGATGGATAGTAAGATGCACCCAGCTCTATGAGCAGCTGCTGAAGAGTGGATACAGCAAGAACAGCAAGGAGTTCAATCCCCTGCAAGTATCCTATATTTTCTTCCATTTGGGAGAGCCCTGATATTTATCAGTGATAATCGTTGAGTATCGTGGAGCAACATTGAGCAACGGTGAATTGGGAATGAGAAATGTTGTATCTTTGCATTGTGATTCAGAAAGAGAAGTCCCACACGGATCATTAATCATTAATCACTAATCATCATGAAAGTAAACTGGAAATCCGTCATCAATTTCGTCATCACTGTCCTCACCGCCGTCCTCAGCTCCTTCTGCATGCAGAGCTGCAAGTGATATATTCTTAATAATCCAAAGCCTGCCACAAGGCCCGTGGTTTCCACTCCATCGGTTACCACTATTACATTACGAAGGATGGCATAGTCTATCCCTGCCGTCCAGAAAACGAGGTGGGGGCTCACGCCCGCCACTACAACGCCCACAGCATCGGAATCTGCTACGAGGGTGGTCTCGACGAGAAAGGCAAGCCTGCCAACACTCGCACTCCAGCCCAGAAGGATTCTCTGGAAGACCTCCTCTACGGTCTCGCCCTCGACTATCCCGATGCCGAGATTCTAGGTCATCGTGACCTCCCCTGGGTTCGCAAGAGCTGTCCTAGCTTTAATGTCAAGGAATGGCTGAAGGAAATCGACTTCCACATATAATTCCCCGTACTCTTCTCATACTTTCATTTTCTCTCCCCAATCTTATGTCCCGCATAAGGTTGGGGATATAATCATTTATCCTGACTAATATTTATCTTATATATCCCAACAGATCAAGATACATCATCCTTGACTCCAAGTGCTCATCTTCTGGAATATGATTCGCCTCTTTCTCCAAACTCTCTGTAGAGTACAAGAATTTGAAACCATTTTTTTCATAACAGTGAAGCACATTCTCCTTATTGTAAGCATCAACAACTATGAAACGGCAACCAGTCTTGTTGGCTGGCAATAAAAACCAAGATATGATATAGTCTATCGCTTGGGATCCAATACCATCATAAGTACCTTGAAAATCCTTGGCAACCCCAAGTCTTCCTATCAATACCGCCGGATAACTTCTTGTTCTTTTGGAATTCGGAATTTTCCTTTGTATTTTGTTTCTTGAAGCATTTGGAATTAAAGCAGCCTTGATGCTGTCGTTAGCCAGAGTAAAGGCACAGACTATTTCATTCCTACCACTTCTTTCTGTAGCAAAGAAATATGTTTTCCCCAATAATTGTCCATCATAGAGACAAGCCTCTTGATGAAAGAAATCATCAAGGTCTTCATCGCCACAACAGAAAGAATCAAGCTCATTTTTTGTCGTAACACGATAAAGCGAGCAATTACTTTGCAAAAGGACTCTTTCCTCCATGCGCTTTCAAATTAGCAGTTGAACGAACCAATATTTTCTCCACATCAGCAAATGACATTCGCAAAGCCTTTCTTTGCGGATTACGTTCATTCTCCTCTGCCTCACGAACAAATCGTTCGGCAGTCTCACCTGTAAGAACAGGAATACTTCTTATCTCTAATGCCATAACCTTTCATTTTAAATGATTAATATTATGTTGCAAAATTATGCATTTTCTGCGAAACCACCAAGAAAATCACAAGAAATCTGCAACTCATCTGCAAATTACCACAAAACCAGCACTTCAATAATCCTATCCACCTTTCCCCAGGCGGTCCCATCCCGCACAACATGGCGCAGACCTTTGATGGTCCGCCAACCATAAAGCGTAGCGGTTCTGAGCACCGGAGGGCGGTTACATCCCTTGCCCTTTTGGAAAGGGCGAGGGCTTGGGAGTGGGTTAAGGACCCTCCCGCTGGGGAGGGACAGGTGGGGCAAATACAGTACTGTAGGGCTGTTACATCCTCTCTTCCCTGAGGCTTCTGTCCCCCAGAACTGGGGGAACCGAAGGGGGCGTAAAGACTATTGAAGAGAGGCTTGGAGAGAAAGGTGGAGCCTTCTTTAATGGTAAAGAAGGACGGGATGATTTTAGAAAAAAGATTAGATGATTTTAGAAATCAAAATCCTTTTAATATCCAAAAGGACTTTCAAAGTCCTTCAGCACCTCATGTTTCATATCCTTCTCGGAAAGATTAGCATGTTCAGTAGGAATACGCCAATCAATCCCGAGTGATTCATCCATGATAGAGATACCCCCATCAGCCTCTGGGTGATAGAAGTTATCACACTTATACTGGAATACCGCAGTTTCTGATAACACAGCGAAGCCATGCGCAAAGCCCTTAGGAATAAAGAACTGGCGATGATTATCTTCCGTCAGTTCCACCGCCACATGCTTACCGTATGTTGGTGAACCCTTACGGATATCCACGGCAACATCCAGCACTCTACCCTTCACACATCTCACCAGCTTACTCTGTGTAAACGGAGGTCTCTGGAAATGCAAACCACGCATTACACCATAACTGCTCATGCTCTCATTGTCCTGGCAGAACTCCACCTTGTAGCCAACCAATGGCTCCACTTTCTCTTGAAACTCACGCTCGCTGAAGCTCTCAAAGAAATAGCCACGAGCATCTCTAAACAGGCGTGGCTTAATAATGAGCACACCCTCTATATTTGTCTTTATTACGTTCATTATTTTTGAAATTATTATTCATTATCTAACTGTATATGGAATATTATAAGATTTTAAGAGCTCTTCATATTGATATTCTGAACCATTTGGAATGGATGCAGATTCTATTCTGTTTCCTACTGTTGTTAGAAGACTATTTAAATATTCCATGGATCCACTAATCGGTCCATAGCTTTTCAATAAAAGTTTTATTTTCCTACCCGATTTTTTTATACGTTGAATATCTTGAATAGCAGACACTTTAGCTTCCCTTCTCGTATTAATATAATCAGAGCTACAGGGAAATTCTATTTCCAAAGGTCTGATTTCTTTCTTTAAAAAATCATTTTTAAAATCAAGTATCGTTACATTTAAACCATTCTTATAGCAATAACTCACTTGGCAATCATCACCACATAGCTCTTTAAACTCTAAGATTGTAAGGTGACCGCCCCGTCCTTTATTCTGTAATTCCTTAAAAGGATCAAAGCTCTTGCCATTATCAGAAATAGAAAGTATATGTCCCTCTAACAATTGAATTTTTACCTCGGAGGCATTTCCATGTATAAACGCATTATCGTAAAACTCAAGTATGAGACAAGAGAGATACAACATAGTAGATTCTGACATAAACTCTTTGACACATGGTCTAGTCATAAATGCCATAAGTTTATCTCCACTATCCAAAGGACTTAAATGCAGCTCTATATTATTATAAACATCTACCCCATTTTTGTACGTAGCTTCGAAAATCTCTGGTCTGTATTGAATTTCATCAGATATATCATCCCAACTCCACACGCTTATCGGAAAGCCAAACTTATTTTCAGAAGATAACATTCTACACTTTTCCTGTATTTTGGTATCACGAGCTGCTGTAGTCGCAATAATGAAACTTTCTAATTTAGGAGTAAATAATTGAGCTTTACTCGATTCTGTCTCTATTTCCTCTATTTTAAGTTCTTTAGCTAACTGTCGATCTTTCTCCTTGCATTGAACACCATGATAACCAATAGCATATGAAGGCTTTCCATAAATATCTACCCCATGTTGAGCTTGCCCTTTTCTACCATGCTTCTGAGTATTAGGATCCCCCCAAATTGAGCGCCAGAGTTTATGGCATAAATCTTCAAAATCATTCCAATTTGCTGGTGGATTTAATTGTTGTTTCATACCTTTATTTTTTTCGTTTATTTTTCTTTTTGCTTTTCTGATAAGCTTTCAACGCTAGCAAATGAGAAGGTAGTTTTTCTAGCAAATAATAGCAATCAGTACTTTTATTCACTATATTTTCAAATTCTTCTGGTGAAAGTTTTGATTTGAGTCCTATCTTATAAGTACCTTTCAAAGACATATTAACATCCAAATGATATAGAGGATGCAAAGCACCATTGCTACTGCGAGGATCATAATCATATCTAAGATAACATGGTTCATGGGCCCAAAAGAATTCCAAGAGCTTATACGCCTCAATGTTTATAAAGGCATCTTCCTCATCCCTTGACTCATATACATCAATGATAGAATCACACTTCACATCATCAAGAATAGATATTGCATTTGAAATAAGTTCCCAAGTGCATCTAATGCCAGAAGTGGTATAGATAGAGAGTACCTGTTTTGTATACTTATTGACTTCAACTTGACAAGGATATTCAAAAGAATAAAACTTATCTGTTGACAGATACACAAATATTCTACTTTGCTTGTTTATCACGACTTTCAAATATGATTGAGTTGACAAAGAACCTTCTTCAATACTATCCTTGTTATTTAGCAATTTTCGAGTAATTTCCAGCAAAACCCTTGTATAATCCTTATGTTGTTTCAGAGTCTGTGAGAATTTCTTATTCTCATAGGACTCAATCTTACGCAAAATCTCCTTCATCATCAATACTATTAAGAAAAGTTTGTATCAACTGTTTCAGAATGGCATCATTATTCTTAATAGGTACCCCATTTAATGATTTTCGGATAGTATCTTTCGTATGAGTATCATTAATATTCAGTTCCTTAAATATATTGCTAATCCTATCCTCTAAAGACAGAGCTTGTTTACCAGCTTTTACCCATGCCTTAATACGTACTTGTTCTTTTTCGGTAGGTGCAGTTACAACCAACTTCTTTTCTTTCATAATAGCCTGACCACCTTCATACATTTCTCTAGTGAAGCCATTATCATACCCTTCTCCCTTTGGCAACATCAAATATGAACGAATGAAAGAACGAGTCAGCATCGTGTACATCGTATTTCGATAGCTCATATTTTTCTGAATTTTATTGGTTAAACATATAACAAAAGGATACTCTAAACCCTTAATGTTGTTTCTATTGCTAATCAGAATTTTTCCTTTTTCAGTTTTTTTCGACTCATAAGCAATATTGCAGTTGATACCTAACTCTTTTCCTAAAGCACGTTCTACATCTTCAGCAGCTTGATAAATGTATTTTTCTTTATCAAGGAAGATGACAGCAATATCATCAGGTTTGACCGTAGGAAACTCTGTGTATATTTTACGAATAAGTTTCACGATTCCAGGTATGAAGTTTTTTACACCAATAATATTTAAACTATCGAAATTTGGATCAACATCCTCAAACCTTCTTAAAGGTTCACGAGTCAGTGTATATTGACTTCCTTCTATTTTTACTTGGTATCCACATTGTTCCCATTGTTCTTTATCTAGCCACCATAGTTTTTCTTTTTCAAATAACCCCATTCCTAAAGCTTGAGCAAACATAAGAGTCTTTGGGTCTGTACGATAACATTTGCTTAACAAAAAATTAGGAGGTATTGCATCTTTTTTCTTCTCCTCAAAAATTGATTGAAATATATCACCAGCAATGAAGCATTTCTTTTCTGTAACCAACTCACATAGATTGAAAAAAGATTCCTTAAAATCCTGACTTTCATCTACGAACATATAAGTAAATGCATAGCCATAACTTTTAATCTTTTCACGTACATGCTCTACAGCCTTTTGGCAAGCTGAATCAAAGGTTCCACATTCACGCAAGCTATAGAAACTAATCTCATAGAAACTACAGATATATCTATAAATACCAGAATACTCATTGCCATAACTTCCCCAAGCGCTGACACAAAGTAAACGATTCCAATCAATCTGCTGTTCAACCTTCATGAAATTAAAAAACTCAGGAATTCGCTCTCTCAATTTTCTGGCCAATATCTTATTGAAACAAGTAAAGCCAAAAACAGCATCCTTATTCTTAACATACAAATCTTTCAGTTTGTGCATTAAGAGTTCTGTTTTTCCAGTTCCAGACAATCCTTGTATAGTAATTCGTTTCCCCTCTGCCTCTAGTTCCTCGTAAATAAAACGAGTCTGTTGACCATCAAACAACTGTATTTTATGTTTTACCTTATCTAACAGATTGTCAGGCTCTTCTGTTGTTATATTCTTTACATCATTAATACTACCTATGAAAAGAGATACCAGTAAATCTAAAGTTCTATAATCTTCAGAATCTTTAACGGCTAACTCATCACCAAACCATTCTTTTATATCTACTATATCATTAGTTGAATAGATCGTAGTAAGTTTACTCTTCCATTTTCGTGGGCGACCAATTTTCTCTTTATAGCCATATTTATCGCTAACAGAGCCTATGTCCTCTATAATATCTTCACACAGATCTTCGAATTTGCCATCAACTTTTTTGGTTGTAACAAAAGCTATTTTCTTTTTTGAAGAAAGAACGATCATCAAGGACTCATCATTATATTGATATTTTCCATCAATAAGAGGTCCAGATAAGACATAAATCTGCTGCTTAATTGAATCAGCAAGAGTCTGCATATCTTCCAAAAACATTTTGTTTCTGGAAGATAGCAGTACATTACTATAATAATAATTACTATTCATTGTAAATACGAATGTTTATAATCTATTACTGGAATAGATTTATTATTTTCCTAAATCCCCACATAAAAGCCAATGGGAATCCTACGCCAAAGAATGCGTATAACAAAAGCAAGAGGATATTACCCCCAACACCTGGTGTCAAATCACAAAGATTTGCCCCCCATAACCTATGCCTAGCAATGCTAAAGTACAAAGTTTAAAGCCTACAAAGTGCAAAGCCATAACGTAGAAAGACTCCTTTCCAATATATGCAATAGCCTTTACCTACAACGTTAGTTTCAATGTGCTTACCTATATACATTATTATATATAGCACTGCAGGAGCAGCAACTATCAGTTGAAATATATCCTTCTATTCATTACCATTCAGAGCCACACCGCCAAGCATGCATGCAACCTCGAAAGCCACCAATCCACATACTATTGCCAAATATCCATTATCAAAAGACAATTTTATCTTCTGATACATTATTCTGCCAACATATATCAACAGCATTGCAGTAAATGTATTACCAAATCGACGGATGGTCAAACCATACTTATTACTAAGAATACCTGCTACCATACACATTGTCAGTAAGGCAATGAATCTCATCCACTCATATTGTCAATCATTCTTTGAAATCTTCCTTATTGCCCAGGAAGCAATAGATAAACCTATCAGAGCCATAAAAAGCATATACACAAACCACATTGCACCAACGACTGGTTCCCTTCCACCCAAACAGATAGCAAATACAGTTTGCCTAGCGAAATCTATCATTGAATAAGTATTGATTACTGGATCAGTGGACTCTAAGGAATACCACCCTATCTTTATCAACACATTATGCAATAACACTGCAGGCACATAGAAATACAAAATCTTCAAATAAAGCGATGAGAATTTCTTCTTAAGCCAAAGTTTTGGTTGAACAAGTTGCTCTTCCTTGATAAAGAGCTCAGCTACGATAAAAAACACTGCTACATGCCAAAGACTAAATCACCGCAATGAACCAAACGGCACGAAGGATAACTGAAAGCTATATGCCCAATGACAATGGCTATGATAGGATTATATCAACGGATAAAGAATGGTTATTTTCCATTATCTACAATTTAAATGGAGAATCAAAGTCCTTCAACACATCATGCTTCGTATCCTTTTCCGAAAGATTAGCATATTCCGTAGGAATGCGCCAATCAATCCCAAGAGATTCATCCAAGATAGAGATACCACCATCAGCCTCTGGGTGATAGAAGTTATCACTCTACCCTTCACGCATCTCACCAGCTTACTCTGAGTAAACGGAGGTCTCTGGAAATGCGAGCCACGCATTACGCCATAAGAACTCATGCTCTCATTGTCCTGGCAGAACTCCACCTTATAGCCAACCAATGGCTCAACCTTCTCTTTAAACTCACGCTCGCTGAAGCTCTCAAAGAAGTAACCACGAGCATCTCTAAACAGGCGAGGCTCAATGATGAGTACGCCATCTATATTTGTCTTTATTACGTTCATTGAATTCTTTATTAGATTTTGTAACTTATTTGTTTTTCTTCTGTTCCAGCAACCATTTGAAGTATTCCTCATGCTGGTCAACCAAATGCTCCCAAGAATACTCATTCTTGATTTCCTCCACATTTCCATCCGTGAAGTTTTTCTTATGTTGTGTACAGATATACTCGATATCATTCAGCATCTCTGTCACCTTCTCTGCATTTGGATAGTACAAGGAGTTCTTCTTCAACACGGCACGATTAAAGATGTTGTCATGAGCAAGGATAAAACATTCAGAAGCCATCGCTTCCAACAGAGAAGGATTGGTTCCACCCACACTATGGCCATGGAAATAAGCCTTAGAGAAGTGACGGATAGAATTCAATTTGTTGAAGTCATAGATACCACCTACGAATTTCACACTCTTCTCCTTGCCATACTTGGCAACCAATTCCTTACCGTGAGGAGTATTGGTTTTACCTACCACAATCAGAGGACGCTTACCATTCTCCTTAGAATGCAAGTAGCCCTCAATGGCCATCACGATATTATTCTCAGGTTCCAGTCTGGCTACCAGAATATAATATTCCTCTGGTTTCAAGCCATACTCCTTCAGATGTTCCACATTATAATCATCATGGATGTCGGCACCGTATGCCAGAAACTTACTGTCCTTGCCATACTTCTCCTTATAGTAATCATGGATGCCCATGTTATCTGCAATCAGATAATGACTATGTTTTACAGCCATTCTTTCCTCCCAGAACACAAACTTGCGCACCCATTTATTAAACTTGGTACGCTTATATTCCAGTCCATCCATATTGGTAACCACAATACTCTTGGTCACGTTCTTCACATCAAACCAGATGAAAGCCGGAATGATACTCGTATATCCTGCCTCATAGATGATATCAAAGTTCTCACGCTTTAAGGCATCCTTTAGCGACATGAAGTCGTAAAAGAAAGAACCGATACTACCACCCATCCAAGTTTCTGGACTATAAATATGCTTAATCTTCACCCCTTTATATTCATCATCCTTATAAGGGTGATAAGAAGGAGAATATACCGTCACTTCATGTCCACGCTTCACCAAACCCACTGAGATATACTCAGCAAACTGCTCAAAGCCGCCATAGTTATTTGGAATACCACGGACGCTAACAAATGCTATTTTCATGTATGATAACTAATATTAAAAAAATCAAATTTATTATTTGAAGAATCCTTTGAAGAAACTCATCAATCTTGGATAATACTTTGTCCTATCAAAATGTTCCTGGGCAAACTTCAGAGCATAATTACACATCTCCAAATAGTCTTTATGCGTCAAAGAGAATGCTTTGTTTACTAAATCCACCAAAGCTCCCTTATCACCACTTTCAAAAAGATATCCAGTCTTGCCATCTTCTATAATTTCAGGAATACCACCAATCTTTGCACCAATAACAGGCACGCCAGCAGCATATCCTTCAATGATTGTCATTGGATTATTTTCATACCATTCAGATGGAACTATGATAAAATAAGCATTACTAACCAATATTTGCAACGATTCACCCGACTGATATCCCAAGAACTCGACATTGTCCATCTTGTTCTCTCTGACAAATTCCTTCAATTCTTCCTCCAAAGGACCAGCTCCTGCAATTTTCAATCTACATTGAGGTGTCTCCCTAAAAGCAAGAATCAAAGTTTTGATACCTTTCTCGTATGATAATCGACCAAAAAACAGAAAATATTTTTCTGTTTTTTCATCTTTTGTCACTTCACTGCGAATGTCATCTGTCAAGTTATAAAGAACCATATTAGGTTTATCTTTCAAAGCTGGCATATATTGCTCCAACTTGCTTTTCGCAAATTGACTCACATACACAAAACCGTCAATATACTTGGCTGGATTCAAGAATGCATTACGAAAATACTGCTCAGCAGCCATCATGGCACTTAGCCCATAACTTCCCTTGCAGCATTTATTGGTAACACATTTATAAAAGTGTTTCCCTTGACATTGCTCACAAACATCTCCTAGTCCATTACGAAAAGTATAAGCGGGACATACAATTCGATATTCATGAATCGTAAATATCACAGGAATATGATGACGTTTCAGAACAGGAAGAATACTACCTGTAATCTGTCCCCAAATTAAATGCACTTGAGCTAAGTCTGGTTTTTCTGCTTCTATCAGAGCCTCTATTTTTTTTGTAGCCTCTGCATCATAGAAGTAGTTTACAATATTCTTTACTGGTTTCAAAATACCTCTACGGGTTTCTTTTGACTCTGGAAAGTACTGCTCGTACACAGATGGGGCATTCTCAGGCCATTTTAAGGCAAAGTTCACAACTTCATCTCCATGCTCTTTCAATAGTTCCATGGTGCTGAAATAGACTGCCTCAGAACCACCCTTACGGTAATTATAAACGTTTATTTCAAGGATTTTCATTTCAATAATTTTGTATTGCGCTAATTCTGTATTGGAACATAACTACTAATTTACCTTTCTCTTACTTCCGTTAAGTTGGGAAAGTATTGAGCTTCCTAGCAATAGTATCCGAATTCAAGAAAAGCAATAACAAAAGCTCTAATAGCATACCTCTTAGTCTGGATACCATCTAAGAATATCTGAAAGTTTAACTATTTAGACCCGAACGTTTTCCCTATCCGACCTGCTATTATATTCCTCCAATGACTTAAAGATAGAATCTGCGAGCCTTGTTCCTGTAGAGATAAACTTTGCCAAAACCCTCAATTGCTCCTTACAGGCTATACTCTCCGTAGGATGAGGATAATTAATGCAATGAGCTATCTCACCCCAAATCTCCTCAAACAAGGTCCGAACCTGAATCTCGCAACATACATGGCTATGCTCATTGTTTGGTTTTACAACATAATGAATACTTGTATAATAAGTATCACGGACATTACATTGCAAGCCCAAACTCTCAAAGAATTTCTTCGATTCAGGGTCCCAGGTATTGGCAACAGGAGGTTCAACCAATTTCCATTCTCCCTCATCTACAAACTTCATAATGGCATTATGAATTTTGACAAACTGATACTGATATAGATGAAGAACTCGAATACCTGCAAAATCTGTGATTTTCTCAAACAGGCTTTGCTCATTAATCTCATCCCCTCTCTCCAACTTACGCAGAAGCTTATCCCTCAAATGTTCCGGATCTTTCAATCTCCATTTCAGAGAATGAATAACAGGTAGAGGTGGTTGGTTCAACGATGGCTCATGTAGGAAGAAAGAGTGTACGCTATCAAGAAACCTCTCATACATATACTTATCTTGCTCATACAACCCTATCAAAGCATCAATATCGGTCATATCCTATTCATCTAAAGTTGCTATACGTTCCAAAACAGCCTCAGCAAAAGCCTTATATTTATCTTTTGAAGGATAATATACGCTTTTTGCATTTGGTGCAATTGTACCCCGATCTTCCTTTGACAGAACTGGACAATCGGGCACTTTCCATATAGGAAGTTTATATTTTTGACTCATATTAGGCAAAGTGTTATGAGTATGCATCACAGCAGTACCACCGATAGGATTATGAACCATATCATGAGATAAATGCTGACGAACTTCCGGTACTATATATTGTTCAATTATACCAGGAATCTGCTGAGCATAGTTGTAATGTGCTTGCGCCAAATCCCAAGGATTAGATTGCTTTGAATATTTCTTTGCATTATATATCGTATATCCTAAAAAACGAACAAAATTGCGTGGAAATCTCTTTCTCTTTTCTTCGGAAATCAAATTAAAAATTGTATCAAATTCTTTTTTCCATTGCTTTAAAGAATTACCAATATTTCGAATTCCATACAGAGAAAACATATCAGGGAGACAAGGCACAATAAAGCCATCTACAGTTGAAATAATAACCTTATTTAATGCACCAAGGCTTGGAGATGTATCAATCAGCACAAAATCATAGCCATCTCTCTGAGCATACGCCTCTGCTATGGCACGAATTCTTGTTATAGTTCTGATAGACAGTGGAACTCCCTGATAAGCTTGACTCCATCGTTCGGATATAACATTTTCGTACCTGTTTATAGTCAATCTGCCAGGAATAAGACCTAAATTACCATTAAGCTCTATCGCTGGTGGTAACTCATCATCTTTCAAATCATCTAAACCATCCTCTGTAGGCTTAAGAAGATAATGAATACTTCGTGGCTTACAATTAATCTCCTTCAGTTCTTGCTCAGACTTTTCACGCAAGGCCTTTTCATAATCATCTATAAATGAATCCTCTTCTTTCCAAATATTTTCAAGAATGTCTTCATTGATGCCACATATCGTAAGATTACATTGAGGATCCAAATCAATAATGAGGACTTTCTTTCCCATCTCAGATAAAATCCAAGAAAGATGAAAAGCGAGCGTAGTTTTTCCTACGCCACCTTTATTATTAAACAATGATACTATCTTCATAATTTATTCCTCCTCAACCGTAATAGGGCAAGTCAATTTACCATTCTGCCTACTGGCATTATTATACCACTGCAATGGACGAGCATTGCTTATCACATCAGCACCACCCAATGAATCTGGTTTTATATGGTCTATCTCCCATCCATTATTATAACGGTCAGATCTATCCCCATACATGTCCCATTTGATAAACGCCCCGCATTGGTCTTTGCGCCAAATGGCAGGATCTTCACCTGGAACAACTTGCCCTTTGTTCCAAATCTGTCTTCTTTCTTCAATTGTCCAATTTGCCATAATTCAAATATTTAAATCATTACTTTAATAGATCTTTCAACACATATATAGACTTTGCCCTCTCATTTTTCAATATTTCATGAACCTTTCCATAATCGATTAGCTCATCAATCAATGAATAATCATCGAAGTCACGAAGGATACGATTAGATAATCCCGTTAATTCCAAAATACTTTGGTTTCTAGTACCTGTAGCATTGTTCGGCAGAATTTCAATAAACTGCTTTCCAAAGTTGATGGCAAAACAAGTTCCATGGAAAGAATCGGTGATGATACATGAAGCAATGTCAATAAGCGCAAGGAACTCTCCCAAGTCAGGACAACAGATGAACTTACCACCACGATATTTCTGATGTAAATATGGATTGACTCTCAATAATTCCATTCCAGTTTGTCTTGCTATTCGTTTTGCATAATCAGATAATTTAGGATCATTATGAATCTGATACACTAATATATAGTTCTTGTTGGCATATTTTTGAGAATCATGCTTTGATACTAATAAGTCCTTCCAAGTTTTGCTATCAAGAAGCAACGTTGGATCCAAAACCTGCCCTAAGCAATTATCCAATCCCCATTCTTCAAGCAAAGAAACTGCAGATTTCTCTCTAACTGCAATTTTATCATACCCACTAAGCATTTTCTTGTAAGCCTCAACAGTACTCTCATCAAACTTCGTTTTGCCAAAACTTGCACCATAAGCTAATTTACGAGAGTCTTTACCTACAAACTGCAAAAAATAAGCACTATCATAGACACCATTCATCATTGGTCCCCATACTTGGTCACTTCCTGTTATGAAAGCATCTGCAGATATTTTTTTCAAATCCACATGAGAAGAACATCTTGAAGTCATCTTCACGTATTTTTTTCTCATTTTATCAAAGCGAACCTGAGCAAATTTTTCAATAGGATATCTTATAGCAATGTAAGCTAACTTTTTCAAAGGATTGCCAAATCCATCCTTAGCTTTCAATTGGGTAAGAACACCATTTAAACCGCGCTCATCGACACGCTGATAATCTATAATTTCACACTGATGGCCAAATTCTTCTATCTTCTTAACTGTAGCTATTGACTGAAGCAATGAGCCATAGTTCGAAGGACCATGACGTGTTATAACTTTAATATTCATCGTTTACTTCTCCACAACATTAATTTTGCAACAATCATAGGTGCTATCAAACCTAAGATGCCTCTTATCCGCTCACTCCTTTTCGTTGGTACGGACAAAGCAATCAATGATTCTTTTTGAGCTACACTACGACATTTTTTATATAACTCTTCATTTATATGTATAGCATTTGAATTAACAATCCAACAATACATATCAAAATGAGTATGCCAATGGGCAAATTTCCAAGCCTTTAACACACGAGGAGTTCTTAGCACAAGGTTATCTTTGATAATATCTATAGCTTTAAGAGCCATTAAGCACTTAGCTTCTTTGAAACTAGTCATAGCACTAGCTTCATTATCACGACGATAGAAATAAATTCTTTCAGAACTTAAAACTACCATCTTAGCTCTTTGAAAACAAGCTGTATTAAAATTAAAACCTTCACCAATATAAACGTCCTCTAAAAAGCGAAGTTTATGCTCATTTAAAAATGAACGTTTAAACATTTTTGAATAAACACCAATAGGAACCTTATAACATAATATGTTTTCTGTAGCATCCTCAGATGAAATTATCTGGGAATAGTGGTTTGAAACCTCTTCTTTATGAAACGTCGTAAACATATCAATTGTGTAAGCCACTTCAGCACCGTTATCGACGCAGAGCTTTAATAAATGTTCTACGTAATTTGGCATAACATAGTCATCGCCATCTGCAAAACAAATATAATCACCTGTAGCGGCATCTATTCCTGTATTACGTGCAGCACTTACTCCAGCATTCTGCTTATGGATAACTTTAACACGCCCATCCTTTACGGCATATTGGTCTGCAATTTTCCCTGAGTTATCGGGAGAGCCATCATCTACTAATATGAGTTCTAGATTTTTATAGCTTTGAGTCAGAATGCTATCAATACATGTTTTTATATATTTAGCCACATTATACATTGGCACTATTAGAGATACCTTATAATTCATTTTTCTAATATCTTTTTTATCAAATATTTACCAGTAATACAAACAAAATCGAAAACACATGTCATAAATGGCAGATGTTTTCTATTTATTTTAAAACTTTCAATGTAGCGCTGGAAATTAGTAGAGCTTATTCCATCCAGACTAAAAATAGATATTGCTAAATGTATCTGTTTTATATTTGCTCCCATTTTAATGGTTTTACAAATCAAGTCTTTATCTGCTAATATCTTATATTTTTCGTCGAAGCCACCATTTTTTCTTATAATTTCTCTTTTCATAGCAAGAGATTGATGGCAGCAAAAGCCCCCCATCTTAACAGGAGATGACTGCTGAAATCTTATTTTATCATTATTAAACTCACGAAAATACGTATCTCCGTACACCACATCTGCACCATCACTATTATCCATCAAAGCCTTGATACCTTCCTTGGTGTATTCATCATCACTACCCAGATACATCACCCATTCACCTTTCGCCATTTTCCATCCCTTGTTAAAGGCATCATAAATGCCGTGGTCGGGCTCTGAGATATAACGGAAACGAGAGTCTTTTTTCACGTATTCCTTCACTATTTCGATGGTGTTATCTATTGACGCACCATCCACCACGATGCACTCCCAATCCTGAAAACTTTGATTAAGCACACTATCTAGAGCTCGCTTCAAAGTTTTCTCAGAATTATAAGTGGCTATTATTATAGAAACCATATTCATTTAACCTAATAAAAATATTTCAAAAGTTTAAATTTATTGCTTGCCCATACTATTAAGCCAGCACATGTCGATGCAAAAGCAAATACTACCAAAAACTCTATTGCTCCATATTCGTAAGGAATAAGATGCTTATCAGCAAGAACATGAAATACCGTAACTGGTACAAAATGGATAAAGTAAATCATGATGCTCATCTTGCGCAAAAAGACATAGCTCGTATTCTTGGCATCTGATGCTATCTTGGCACATATCGTTGGCATACATATCGCAATTAGTGTATTAAGAACAAACACATATTCACTTACAAAGAATTCTGCTAAAATTGCCCCCCCGAAATTGCGACCAAAGCCGCTGTAGGCACATTTTTGCTCTTCAATTTAGGCAGCAAATAATAGGCTGCCTCTATCCAAAATAAAGAGCGCGTTGGCAGATAAAATGAATCCAAATGGAAACCATCACCGCTGCCTTGCAGATATATACACAAGAAATCATTTATATATAGTCCCTTAACCATACTAAAGTAAAGCCAAATGAATACACATAGGGCAAACACGAAATGCTTGTTTAAGTATCGGTTTAGCAAATAGCAAATGATAGTGCCATATATCAAAGCCATGATAAACCAAGAGCCCTGCGCTGTACCTGTAGTAAAAATCTTAGGAACCAACCACAGATACCAATCATCCGGATTATGCTTGATAAACTTTGGAAGCCAATGAGGCAGCAGCAAGATAGACCAGCAACCTAGCAATATCAGCAATCTCTTGCAGAAATGCCCCAACTTGCCCCAATCATTATTGTTGAACTCCATCTTCTGCCAGAAAAGCATGGAAGAAACCACAAAGAAGATGGAAACGAAGACAGGGCACAACCTCCCAAACCAATCCCTTAATGATCCTGCCGCATAATAGAACGGCCAGGTATGAATACCCACAATGCCTATGCAGCATATGAACTTGAGTAGGTCAAGATAAGGATACAATTTCTTTTGCATATTTTATTTTGTTCTCAATTTATTTTTGATTCTACAGTACCAATAAAAAGCCTTCTGCAACCATCTTCTATGAAGAGATACAGGATAATCATACAATTCGAATGAGCATGTATCCAAATCATCCTTCAAAAAGTCAATTTCTTTAGTTGAAGCCATCATACCAAAGATTAGCCCTCCTCTTCTGAATGTACGGAACTTACGGAGTCTAAAAATATCAGGATAATAATTCAAACAATATGTTCCGTATGTCTCAAACTCGCTAAATCCTTGCAAGACACCAGGCTGTATAGCATAGATGCACTTTTCGAACCACAAAGTTTCTTTAGGACATCCAGGTATTTCCGCCTGTCCAATCTTTGCAATTAGTTCACGCATTATCTTCACATTGAAAATCATATGCTCAGATATAAAGGAGTAGTCTGCCTTCTTTGGTGCATCAAACAATTTATCTATTGTGCTAAAGTATGGCGCATGATGCTCGGTCTTTGGCATAAAGAGATAATGACCAGAATCATCTTTAAATACCAAATGATTGAGCGGAACCGTATCTGCATCCCAAACAAGATAATCTTCTTTAGCGAAAGCAGTCAGTGCGAATCCAAACTTGAGGAATTGCTGAAAATACCATCCTGTGAGATTGATACCCAAATGAGATGTTAGAGCATTTCTTACAGAAGCAAAATTCAGCCCATCGACTAATTTATTTTCATCCAACAACTTTACATTATCAGCAATACCTTCCAACAATACAAAATTAGAGCTATTTGTAATAACATAAATATTCTCTGGAGACAATTTTTTATTTATGAATAGAATGTTTTTCTTTAAGAAAAAACAATTCTTATATGCTACGCAAATTACGATATCCATTACTTTACTATTAATGATTTATAAGGTACCATATTAGATTCTTTTCCATTATTATACAGAACTTTAAAATATTTACTACATCCATAACCTATTACGACGGATAGAATCAAACACTTTAAATATACCCTTTGATTCATTATCGTATTTGTTATCGATATTACCCCAAATAAAGCTAAAGGCATTGAGATTCGCGTGGAATCTCCCATAAAAGCAAACACATTATTATATACAACTCCTACTACAAATAATCTATCCCAATAAGAATCTAATGTATTAAAGTAGGAAACCAGAACTGCCATTAATGTCGAAAACAACATAGCACCTCCAATACTAGCCGTACTTTGGGTTAAGACATCCACATAGTACGTTCCATAATTTAAGAATGCCGTTATCAAATAAAAATACGAAGCATATCTATTCAAAATTAATCCAAAACATAATGATATACCTAATATAACATATACCCATATTTTTTTAAATCTTAGCTTATCCATGAATATAGCCGGCAAATACAACAACATTGAAGCATGAGATAATACAGCCAATATATACATAACAGCACTTTTTTTATTATCCTTCTTATAATATAAGAATATTGCTATCCATAATAAGCCTATTGCAAATGTTTGTCTAACTGCTGCTAAATACAAGAACAGGAACAATGTAGAGCCTCCCAATGTCAAGAATAGGAATACCGACATGGCCATATTTTTCGATCGTTTGGCAACTAACAAACAAATAGGGAACAAGCCTATCATAGAAGTAACAGGTATATATACATAAGCATTATCAATTATCATTTTAAAAGCCTTTTGCCAGAAATTATATCCCACATCATGAGTATCCATACCATAATAGCCCAACTGAGGATTTTTAAAATATGAATAGTACTCTGGAGTGTCAATACCAATAAACTCTCCTCTAAATGCAATAAAGAGAACTAGCCAAAACAACATACCTATTCCAAGATATTTTGAACCTTTTGACCAAAACATAGATACTAAGGTCACTATAATCGACCCATACAAAATGTAAACATAAGATGCCATACTTAGAATTTTATAGTTTTCATGAAATAATACAACAAGCAAAAATAACGTTTCGACAGAATCAGAAATGCTAAATATTGCTTCTTAGAAATAGATATATCAAAATCATTTATTAGCACTTTCGAACATACAAAAGACAGATATTTTTTGACATCTCCACTATATTTATCGGAAGCTTTTATATATACTTGCAAAGCTCGCACCAAAAAAACATTTCCATACATAGCTGCTTTAGGAGCCTTTGACAAATAATCCTTGTCAATAGTCGCAAGTCCCTCATTGTACAAATTATATAGCAACAATTCGCCTTCAACACCATTTAATGCTCGTCCCATAGACATATTATCTAAAGCATAAACATATTCTGTACTCTGTATATATTTAATTTTTGACACATGACTCAAATAGTCTAAGCAAAATATTAAATCCTCATAATTTTTGAGTCTAGTATTAAATTTTATATTATTTTGTTTGATAATAGAAAGAGAAAATAATTTACTAGTAGGTCCTCCATGTAAAAAAAAACGTTTCTTTTGAAAATCAGAAATAATATTTTCCTTGCTAACCATTTCTGGAGCGTAAGCAAAATATCCTATTTCGTTTTTCTTTCTGAGTCTCATACCAGATATTACAAAAGTATCATCCAAACCATCATGAGCACTCACCATATCATACACATAATTTTTGCCTACATAGTCATCACTATCAACAAAAGTCACAAACTTTCCTCTAGCTCTTTGAAGTCCATAATTACGTGCAGAACTAGCACCACCATTATCTTTGAATAGATATTGTATTCTCTGGTCTAATTTCTCATAATTTAAACAAATTTTCTCAGAATCATCTGAACTACCATCATTTACCAATATAATCTCTATATTTTCATATTGCTGGCCCAACAAACTATCAACACACTTGCTTAAAAATTCTGCAGAATTATAAACTGGAACTATTATTGATACTAAATCTTTATTCATCTTTAAGAGCATTTTTTAAAAAGCCAAACGATTTTTGTTTCCAAGCATCAAGAATGACTTCTACCGACGCATAGTCAATAGGATTATCTAAAATATTAGATATTGGAGTATCTTTGTTGACAATACGATTCTCCAAATTAAACATCTTCAGAAGAGACTCAATTCGAGTTATACCTCTCAACTGATTACGAACAACCATAAAGTTCTTTTTAAATATGATAGAGAATACACAAGCGTGAAAAGAATCAGCTATTACGAAGTCTGCTTCTTTTATACTGAACAACCATTGCTCAATTGAAGGTTGTATTCTTTCTTCTAAATTTGCCTCTCTATTCTCAAACTTAGAATTCGCTTGAACAACATCATAGCCATATTGCTCAGCAACATTCTTTACGATTTGACGTATCTCATCCGTCTCATCTAAAATATATGTTACCAAATTACCCTTTGCTACATGTTTTGATTCATTTACAGGTATTAACTGTTCATAATCCAAAGAATTCAACAATAATGTTGGATCCAACACATGTAATGCTGGCACTCCAAGATATTTCTCACATAATTGCAAACCACTATCTTCTCTTACAGAAATTGCATCAAATTTTGAAGCCAATTTTGCACATAACATAGTTTGATTTGCCGAATATTCCCATTCATCACTTCCAAAAGATGCAGCATAAGAGATACGCTTAACGTTCCAATCTTTCGCAAAAGAAAAGAAAGCATAATCTATTTTTGGATAATACATTGGACGCCAAATTTGATCACTACCTACAATTAATACATCAAATAGATAGCTGTTATTACACCCAGCAACATCTGAAATATCAATGGTCTTAAAATAACGCTTCACAAATGGCCTTATATTCTGACTAATTACAGGAAAAACCTTATTTTCATAATCTTCTAAAAATAAATGTACATTTTTTCTAAAGAGCAGTATTTTTACTAATCTTTTCAAATAAGTTAACCAATATTTTTTCAACGGTAACTTCTCTCTGTGATATGGTTCATTTATCACCCAAACCTCATGCCCCATTCTTTCCATTACTGTTTTCAGAGCATAAGCTTGCAAAATTCCTCCATAATTAATATGTAGAGGCATTGTTAATATTCCTATCTTCATTGTATTCAATTTACTCTTTTTGTTTCCAAGAAGAAAAAACACTTTTCCATAAAGACTTAACTAACGGTAAAAGACAAGCCGTATATAAAAGTGATATACCAAAAGTTATTATTGGCATTTTGGCAGGTGCCAATGAATAAACGAATCTATACACGCTTCCCATGTAATTATCAGCATCCTTTTCTACCAATAAATACCAGATTATCTGAGATAGCAAGATGCTTAATAATACTAACTTCCAAAAAATTCCGATAACTTTCTTGCGTTTAAATTCAGACTTATCAATCTGCTCTTGTAACTTAGCTATTTCATTCTCTTTAGCTGTCAAAGAACTCTTCAATGTTGCATTTTCATCTTTCAAGAGAGTCTCACGATTTTGTGTTTCAGCAACCGTCTTTTCTTTATCTGCCAATTCTGCATTATGACGATGAACTAATGCTTCTTTATCTTCTTTCTCTTTCTTCACATAAGTTTCAGCCTCTCCTAATGCAATTTGCAAAGACTCATTTTTATCTTTCTCTTCTGCCAACTGTTTTTGAAGTTTACGCTCTGCTGTTTTCTTAGCCTGAGCACGAATTTGATCTGGTGTCATTTGCTTTGCACCATTTTTAAAATCTTCATCGATAATGGCTTCCAATAGTTCTCGTTGTTGGTCTACATTCGTTGTCATTTCGGCAATGCCTGAAAGAACTGCATGAATTTGTTCATCTGTCATCTTTACCTCAGTACTTTTGATATTCAAAAAGCACACAAAACTTTTAAAATCGTCATTTGTTCTTTCTACATAACGAAGTATGATACTTAACCATTGGCTTGGAAGAATAACTATAGGAACATTCGTAGAATGATAACGTGAATCCCAATAGCGTAATCCTCCATCTGAGGATAGCATAAAATGCTTCGCATCAAAGATTGTTTTTTCGGAACCATTTCTTTGTTGCTCAATCCATTTGATATTTTTTGCATCAAAAAGGGCTGTCTCAAATGTTTTTGTATCAGAAACACCTTTTATTTGTGAAGCTATGTTTTTTAACTCTTCATCTGAATCTTTCAATAAACGATCGTCCTCCACAGTTATATGATATGTGTCTTGTAGCTTCTTATATTCTGCCTTAAGATAAGCATTAAACAAATCAACCGTAAAGTTAATTCTACTTGCTGCCATCAGATGGTAAAACCGCCATATATCATCAAATGTAACATATTCGGTATACACCTTAGAAGATATAGCTGGTGATTCCGCCTTTCTCAATTTCTTTATGTAAGAATTAATAGACTGCTCAAATTCTTCATTCGTTTGTCTGGTAACCAAAATCTCACTATCTAAATCCATCAATTTAGACATGAACTGAAGGGTTCTCTTCTTTCTATCCTCTCCATTTATTCCTATTGCACGATAGAGTATATTTGTGTCTAAATAGAAAACCTTTTTTCGTAGATCAGAGAGTTTTAAATTCGTTTCTCTCTTATTTGTTATCATGCAATATTCCAAAGCGTAGCTTGCTATATTGAATATTGCTACATTCTTACCTTCATCATCCCAATCTAAAAAACCATTGATAATGCTGGCCTCCTCAGCAGTAAACTTTTCGTCACTTGTCACATTATCAACATGCTTAGTCTGCAATAATTTTTGAAAGCTATCAATATTAGAGGTATACATGCCATACATAAACCTCAGTATGCACTCTCCATTCTCTTTATTCAGCTTTTCTTCATTTACATATTCTTCAACATAATCAGGCAATGTTTTAACTGGCCCTTTTGATTGCAATAAAGACTTTCTTTTTTCTGAAAGTTTGTATTGATACCCATTAGGATTAGGGACAACAGAAAAAACATCTTTGAATTTACGTTCCGTTAAAATACTTTCTATTTCTACTGGTGTAAATAGAAGAGAATATTGCTTTTCTATAAATTCTGCCAATTCACCTAATTCTACCTCTTTTCCCAATTGAAACAAGGCATCCTCTATTATCTTGCGATATACTTGTTTCAAAGAAATATCATAGTTGTTGCTTGCATACAAGACAGCAGCAACTCTAAATATGTTATTGTTATTATCCATAAACGTTCAATTTTGTTTATACCTATACCATCGAACAAAAATACCCGCTATCAGATTCCGTATCTCTTACAGCAATTCATCGTAAGCCATCGGCTAACCCCGTCTTGCATTTTCTCAGAAAATCTTGTAGAAAACTTCAAAATTATACAAGAAATTCGGAGGAATAAACAGTCTTATTATATTCTTCTACCTTCATGAACAGGAGATAGCCTGATATGATAAAGAAAATGGGTACTGCACTTCTCGCTATTACTACCGAAAAGAACAGTCGGATATAATCATAGACTGCTAATCCTGTTAAACCACTGGCATGAAGCTCTGAAACATCAATATCTGCTCCAAAACTATGCACGAATACTACAAGTATGGCGAGAGGGAATCGCAACATATTGATACTCTCCGAGTACCCCCCTAATCAGTTTATATGATATTTATTTTCGAAACCTAAATCATTGATCAGTAATCGCTAATCACAATGCTCGTTTATCAAATTACTCCAATATCAGCAAGTACTATCTTGGTAAACTTCTTTGCTCCTTTTTTATTTAACAAGAAACTATCTTGAAAGAGAGTAATATCATGACTAAAACGAGTATCATCCATGTAGTTTAAAAACTTAACAGTTTGATCATCCAATGTTTTCAGTAAGTCATCAAGTAGCACTTTTCGAGCATCGCTATCAAACTTAGATGCCAATGTATGGTACATCGGAGGTAAAACTAATACAGGTTTTATATCACGTTCCTTACAAAAAGAAATCATATCATTCAATATAAAAGACGCATCTTTTAAGCCATCTTGATTGATAAGAGAAAGAGGTTTGGAAAAATCAGATAATGCAAACTCATGCTTCCATCCTTTTATCCATCTTTCCGCATCAGCCTTCATTTGCTCTTCTGTAAGCGTAGAATGACCAGTTCCTCTTAATAGGGTTCTCAGTTCTGTGTAGAAACTCCATAAAGGAAATTTGCGAACAGGTCTGGCTGCAATTGCCTTAATATGCTGTTGTCTACGATAAGAAAAATGAGGTATAGAACTAGGATATATCAAGGTATAGAACCTATCCTCCATAAAGTCATAACTACCTGCTAAAGAACTAAAAACACATAAAGAAATTATCACATGACTTCCTTTAGGATTAAGGTACCCAAAATAATTCTTTAATATCGCTTGATCTCCAGACAATGGATTGTGACTTAGAGCAAAATTCACACCACGAATAGGTAAATCTTCATAATCAAAAGCATGACAACCTGAGGTAGAACCAAGGTTTATTACATCAGTATTGAATGTATTGTAATTCCAAAACTTACGACAGTCAAGAAAGAGTTCTTCGTTAAACCAGTGGGTACGACGTATTGCTCCATTAAGTTTGCTTGCTATTTTCTTTTTTAAGTTCATAGACCTGGACAAATTTTTGATTCTACTAAATACTGATTATCATAATTAAGAGAAGAGATTATTTCGATTTCCTCTGTAGTTAACGAGAAATCAAAGATGTTGAAATTCTCTTCCAATCTCTTTGGATTCTTGGTTTTAGGAAGTGGAAAACAACCTCGTTCTATATCCCAACGTAAAACTACTTGTGCTAAAGACTTCTTATACTTCTCCATGATAGGTTGCATCTTCTCTGTTGGTATCTTACCATGAGCCACATCCATCAATGGAGAATAAGGCATTACAAGTATCTGGTGTTTGTTACAATAATCTATCAAATCTTTCTTGATGCCAATAGGACTGACATACACTTCGTTGATATCTGGAGTGACGCCAGTTTCTGCTATCAGTTTATCAATATGGCGTTCATGGAAATTAGATACACCAATGTAACGTACAACACCCTGATTCTTCAAGTCTATCATCGTCTTCCATATATCAACGATATAACCAGGAAAAGGATAATGAATAAGCAAAGAATCAATGTAAGAAGTATTCATATCTCTCAAAGATGTTGCCACCTTCTCTTTGACAATTTCATCTACAGAATGACGTTGCATAAACTTGCTTGTTGGATTGAAATAGATGCCTTTTAAGGGCTCATCCTCATGCGCATTATTATCAGAAATCTTAGTCTGCAAGAATAAATGCTCACGGTCAAAGCCTTCGGCTGCCAATTCTTTTACAGCTATACCTATACCTGGTTCACCTCTATAATCGTCAGCAGTATCGAAGAGACGATAGCCAACCTTAACTGCTGTTTTTACCATATCAGCCATAACTCTACCCTCAAAAGGGAAAGTTCCAAGCCCGATCTGAGGTATCGTCTCTCCCAACTTATTTGTTAATTTAATCATTTCTTTAGAATTTTATTTCTTATAAAACTATGTACCATCACTTTATCCTCCTTACCTAATGCTATCACATAGACAGAAGAAAAAAGGACTATCTCTGTTGACAATCCCAAAATGATGAATCTTGTCCAACCTTGTTCCATCAAATGAGTAAGCAGTAGAGGTATGACGATGGAAATAAGAGTTATACATATAGTTGGCACATAAACTTTCTTTATCAAACTACTATACCGGAAAGTTACATAACGATGCACAATCATCCAGCCCCAGAACATTTGCGTGAAATTTACACAAAATATAACAATAAAGACTGAATATGCAGGTGCACCTAGTTTCAATGCAACATAACTTAGCGGCAGGGCACAAATCATCAATGTACCACCAACAATATTACCTAACTTTATTTTGCCTATTGCATGATATGACATCAATGATGCCTGATGATAGGTTTCCATCAGATAAGTACATAAAACCAATACTGCAAAAACCGGAGTATCCGATGGCATATTTTTACCCAACCAAAGATGAAGTATAAAATCTATCTCAAAACATACCGGCAAAACCAATGCCAGCATCAAAAGATAAGCGAATTTAGCTGCATTGAAAGTCAACCGATACATTTCATCAGTTTTGTTCTCGGCAAAATTCTTCACTACTTGGGGTCTGACAGCCGTAAGGAAGTTATTAACAAACATAGAAACCGCATTTTGAACCTGAACAGCAATAGCTCTGGCAGCATTCACAACAGGACCGAAGAACATATTCAAAAGAATATTAATACCTTGCCCTTGACAAACAATGGCAATACCTCCAAACAAATCCCATCCACTATAACTTAATAAAGTCTTATATAATGGTTTCTCTTTTACTATTCGGAAACAACATTCTTTATATCGCTTAGTTGTATAAAAGCGATAGAATAGCTGAATACCAATAGAGTTAAGCATCAATAACATGCCATAGAAAATCAATTTATCTATTGGCGAAGCTAACAATAAATAGACGATAACTAACTTTGATATTGCTTCATAAAGGCCCACATAAGCATAGATACTCATGTTCTCATGTGCAATGAGGGCCGCATTGTAAGGTACCTGTGTGAAGCTAATCATCGTGGTGATGATAGAAAACTGATACACCCAAAAGGCTGCAACAATTCTATCGTCAGGTATTACCAATTTCTCATAAAAGAACCATAAGCCCAAGGTTTCTCCTAATATGAGCACAATCAGCGCTACACAAATATGTAGATTGAGCGAAGCAGAGAAAGTACGATTGAGTTTATCCTGGTCACCACGTCCCAACTCATAAGTGAGGAATCGGCTCGACGAAGCGCCCAATGCACCATTGAGAAAACTCATCATCGTTACAATACCACCTACGACATTATAGATACCATAGTCGGAAGCTCCCAACACATCGAGAATCACTCTCGATGTGTAAATGGAAACAACCATAATGATTAGTTGGCGAAGATAGAGAAAGGCTGTATTCTTGGCTATACGTTTATTATCTGACATTTATAAAAACTATTATAACTTAGCCTCAATACTATCAACACAATCATGAATATCTTCCCAATCGAGAACTTCTTTGGCAGTAAATTTTATACCAAAAGTTCCCTCTATGGCTTTCATCAACTGAATATGTGAAAGAGAATCCCATTCTTCGATGTCATCAGCACTCATGTCTTCATTCAGTTCGAAATCATCGGCCAAATCCATGACATCAACAAAAATCTCATTCAATTTCTTTAAAATTTCACTTCTTTCCATTATTATTTATTTTTTATAATTTAAAACTTACTATATTTTTGGGTAATAATCCGACAATCTTATCAATCATTTTATTGGCGATTGGTATTCTCAACTGTTCTATCAGATAGGCTGCAGTAAAAAAGAAAATGAACCAAAATGCACTATATTGAAGAAATTTCAAATACCCTTCGTGCAAATATGACTTCAAATTCTCAATCATTAAATCACGGAGAACCACATCCTGTATCAGCAAAACAGCAACAACTGTCATTGCGAATTTATTCACTATCTTCGATTCTAAATGAATATTCTTAAAGAACAAAAACACAAATACTGATTGCGCAATAATAATCGGATTATTATAATTATAGAGATACATTCCATTCCTATGGGTAATTTTTACATATACGAAACATAGGAAGGCGTTGACAACAGCAAATATAACATAACAAATTAAACATTTATTATTCTTTATATTTATATCTGCTTTTCTTATGTATCCTCCAATCAAATATATCATTATTAAGTGTATGACACTATATCCATTCGAATTTGCATTATATCCTAAAACAAAGCCTGAAAAAACATTCAAAATGACTATCAGTCCTACAATAACCCTCATTTGCTTAAGATCTACATTTCGTAAACAAGAATTGCATATTGGAGCAAAAAACATTAACCAGAAGTAAGCTGGAAAAAACCAGTTGTCTGTTCTTGTTATTAAAAAGCATTTCACAAGATGCTTTATATTGAAGCCATCCATATAACTTGTTACAGAAAAGGCAAGCAAGTTGTAGAATAAACATAAAAAATAAAGTTTCAAGATGCCTTTAATCGTCAGTTTAATGCCCCAATAGCCCGAAATGAGAACAAAAAGATTTACAGCTATACACAAGAAGCTACATGGTAGTATTACCCCCCCATACCCTCTGGAGTACATTGATATTCTGTTATTAAAGCTCCATCAGGTACATCGATGATACATCTAACAATAAAATGCCAAAGAATGACCATCATCATGGAAACAATACGTAGAAGTTCAAAATTTGACTGTCTCATTTTGTAGTTTTTATTTTTTCTCTATGTAACAGACTCTTTTCTGATACTTCTCTAAATTAAGCAACCATTGGGCGGTGTCTGATTTTTCAATTGTTTCAAAGCCCAAATTCGGATAATGCTCAGCAACCATACCATTCTTAGGAGTAGGCAAGTATTCACCTATAATTTGCTTATACCCATTTTCCTTTGCCCATGCCACAATGGTATTAAGTGTAAAGTTCTCCATACCTCGCTTCAATACTCGGCAACTCATAAACCAAGTATCTATAAACAATGTTTCGGCATTCTTCTCTTGAAGTATCACAACAGCAATTAAACCATTATCGCCAAACTTATCTTTCAAACTGAAAGCAAAGCCTTTCTGCTTTGGGTCATTTTCTATTGCAGTAATCTGATCTTCTGTGTATCTTACTGTACGAAGATTGAACTGATTACTTCTTTGCGAAAGCTGAGCTACACGAGGAGTATTAAACTTGGTAAAGCCCTCTACCTCAGAAACCATATCCAAAGACTTCAAAAAGTCTGCTTCATTGGTAAACGATTTGCTGAATGCTGCTCGTTTAGCCTGTACCTGATATTGCTTGGTTCTGTCCTTATCTGCTGCACTATAAGAGGCTGTTTCAAAAAGATTGAGAGAATAAAGATATTCCAAATAGCAGGAAGGATCTTCTGGCATATCCGGTACAGTGATACCTGCGATATTCTCCTTAACCATGTTTCGCTCAAAAGGATTATCATCAATGAATACCATTGAATCAAAGCCGATATTCAAGATTTGCTGAATCTGACGGATATTATCAACTTTTGTTTCCCAATTGGCCATGAACACAGAGATATCATCAAGGCGCAATACCATATCAGGATGCTTCTCAAAAGGCTCCTTCGCCTTGTCCTCATCATTCTTGCTACAGATACAGATGATAATTCCTCTGTTTTTCAGTTTCTTAATCCACATCTGAAACTCAGTAAAAGCCTTGCCGATTCCTAAGCCATGTCCCAACTGGATACCTTCCAAACCATCATCACCAACGACACCACCCCAAAGGGTATTATCGAGATCCAAGATGATACATTTCTTAAACTTTCCCTGGATAGCACAAATGATATCTATTACACGCGAAGCAACGTAAGGAACAGCATCCAGTGAAAGGATCATCTCTGTGGTTGTATATACCATAGGGTCAAACATGACGTCACGACCTAACTTGTTTTGCAAGCCAGCAATGTCGCAAATGAAGAGATTTTGATATTCCTGAGACAATCTCATCAATTCAAAATTCATCTTTCGAACCTGATAGGTGAAGGAAGACTCTACCTTGTTTGCATAACTGCCAAAGACTGTATCTTCTATTTCCGGGTAATTGAAATAAATAACTTTGGCTTTGGTGGATGCGCAAACTTCCCTAACAAAGTCTAATCGGTTATCTGCTAAAGATAACTGTTCCGGAGCTGAGAGCAAACTATAGTGTTCATTCCACTTATGAGTAGATTGGAAAACAACTATATATTGAGCATCAAACTGATATAGATCACTGGTTGGATCCATAAACTGACGCTCTACCTGGTTATATTCAGCCTCGAATAAATCAATTTGATATCCTCTTTCTACACCCCAACCCTTGATTGCTGTAGCCAAGAACTGAGTTGCGGTATCACCTAACAAAGCAACTTTAATGGTAGGATAACTTGATATATCCTTCTTAAGATTTCTCTTTAATTCTTTAAATGACAACATAATCTATATTTTAATGTTTACATTTTAAAATAAATATCTTCGTCAACAACTTCTGCAGGATGTCCCATTGCCATTGTAAACGAAGGTATGGATGAACGAACAAATGACTTAGCTCCTACAATGACACCAGTTCCCAATTTTGTTCCTGCCATCAGAGTACTGCTCTCGCAGATCCAGCAATGCTGTCCAATTGTAATAGGATGAGCATTTTTGAAACCACGTCTTGAAATGTAATGTCCACCATTATTATCACGTACAACGCAATCACGACCAAAGGAAACATTGTCTCCGAATTCTATCTTTTCTGCACTGATGCAGGTAAAATCGATATTTGAAATAAAAGACTTACCAAATATAATCTTTGAGTTCTTGAAAGCTTCGATATCTGCACCATACATAATAGTGGCATTGCCCTTGAAATCAAGAGTTGCACCATCTTCAACCAATATACGGGTTTCCAACTTAGAACCTTTAACTCGCTTTGTGCCAAGATATACAACACCACCAACAGAAATATTTGCATTCTTAGCAATATCCAAGATAGTATGCTTAGTAATCAGTATATATTGGGCGTGCAAGATATTCGTATGAACTTTCTTTGAAAATAGATTATACTTTATATTCTTCCAACAGGTTGGAATACTTGTTTCTGCAACGTTCTTAACACCCAAGATAAACTTAGCCAAATTTTTGAGTTGGCGTTTCTTGGATGGTTTTTGGTCTATACCACGATGTATATATTTAGCCGCAATATCCTTGAAGTTACTCTTGTCAAGATCCTTATAAAAGTCATCTCTGTTTACTTTAGGAGGCAACAATGGGCTTATCAATGCAGGATTGCCCTTTACTACGACATCAAAAGGGACTTCTTTTTCCTTTAGTTTGCTAACTATAGACTGATAATACTTCTTTCCCTTTTCATTATTCAGAAGGACAACAGATGTACCAATATCCCCATCCATCTCTTCTCCTATGGTGTTACCTGCTCCCCAGAAATCACCAATTGTAATGTCGGCTATACGAGGGAAGCCCTTAAACTTACATTCATAGCAGCTTGGGCGGCAATAAACACCGGTAGATAAATAGCCTATAGTAAAGAAGTTAGTATCATTAGTATCATACAGTACCTTTCCATTTTCAAACACGACCTTAGTTGTCAGTTTTCTCCAACCGAGTTCTTTGCTCTTCACACGGAAGTGCTGTACTTTTGCTCCATACTCATCTTCCAGGAAAGAAAGCCACTTGCTAAAAACCTTAGGCGAATTAATTCCTCGACATATCAAATCTACAATGATAAGGTTCTCGTAGTCTTTCTTTAAGAAGCTTCTCAATGCAGCCATCTGGCAAGGAATACCACAAACCAGAACTTTCTCACCAGCTTTCAGCAAATCCCTTACCTTTTCATAGAATCCCTGAGAATTGCTCTGATGAAGTTTTGAACCACGGATTTTCTCTAAATCAGACTTGTCATTGGAAATTAATTGGCTAACCATCCAGCCTTCATCAAATATGGCACCACCAACGTATCCCCCTTGTTTATACATCTGGAGAGCCAAAACAGAAAACATTCCCCCCGAAGTACTTGCAAATCGGGTCATAATGTTCTTGCTTACAGCAGCATGACATTCCGGTTGTTCAAAATCATTTTTCTTCAGTTTCTCTACATTGATAATAGGACATGCCTTTTCACAAAGATGACAATCAATGCAAGTTTCCTTATCAACTACAGGATAAGAAAAACCTTCAATATCTTCTTTGAATGTTATGCAACCTTTGGGGCATGCATCGCCACATGCATTGCATCCGCAACAATCTTCTTTTCTTTTTATATCTATCATAAAATGTTTTTGGTATCGTTTTTATATGTTATTCTCTGAAATTCATCACCATTCGGAAAACAACTTTCTTTCATAATTCTTCTAATCCTCTAGCGTTCCAGTCCTTTACAACCTTCTCTTTTTTATAATCAGAGAAAATACTATGTATTTACGTGCATTAGCAACTTAATCGTTATGAACTGACTGCTCATCTGGAGAATAAGAATAAAGTTTGATATTCCACAAAAATGTTCTCAACATTTCTGTAGTAGTCATATTTTTTTATTTAATTATTATTCGAGAGCTACCTGGCATAGCATCGATATCAAACCGTTCAAAATCTATATCAACACTATCTGATGGCTTTGGAATATTACCAATAAATGTATAATCATGAATAACAGGATTAATTCCTGCAGAAAAACAAGCTTGCTGTACAGAAATAAGTTCTGCATCTGTACAATCCTTGTCTATTCGCACTTTACGAATTACTTTACTCCAATCTATAGCAAGGTCTTTATACAAGCTAGTACTCCCCGTACTTCTTGGAGCATTTATTTTTGGAATAGCAAATAACCTGACCTCCCGCTCGTAACTGTAAGCTTCTCTTTTCAATGTAAGCAGTTTCAGAAACTTCTCGAAAGAGAACGAAGTGAAATATTTGGTATAATCATCAGATTTTTCTTGATTATGCAAATTCAAAATATACTTTTCATCCTTATATTCAACAGGCATTTCTGCTATACGCAATCCATTGCCTATCAATTCTGTTCTTAGTTTGTCAATGTTCAGTTCCAATTGAACACAATGAGTACCCAATCCCTGACCATGAGAGTATACTTTCCAGGCTGCCTCACTATTCTTTTCCTGTGTTACACAAGTGGCAAATAATTGAGGTGTAGCATTATCTGCGCCATCAATTGTATATTTAGCACAATAAAAGCGCTGCTCATACTTGTCGTTCCACTTGTTCGGCTCAAAGAATCTCCATGTCTTGGCATACAAACTTATCATAAATGCTTCTAAGGTCATATACTTATAGACTATTGCATAATTTTTCTTTTCACCAGCTATTTCTTTAATCTTCAAACCGCCATGAGAAATTCTGGTATATGCTATCAATCGTTCTGGAGAGGTTTTGCGACGACTATAGTAAGCCTTAATCTCTGTCTTCTTTATCTCGAGAACAACAATTTTTTTTGTCTCTACAGTAATTAAATAAGGTTTACCTTGTACTCCTATAGTATATTCCGTGATAATTCGAGAAAGTATCTTCAGTATTTCTTCAGGATTATCAATACCAATTATCATTTTACCATTCTTTACCTGGTCTGTAACACCTAGAATTAGATAACCTCCTCCGCTATTGGCGATACCGACAATAATCTTTGCCATTTTGGGAAAATCTTTGGGCAAAGTGCGTTTAAACTCAATAGTCTCAGACTCTTGAAGAATACCATCATATAACGCAGAAATTATTTCATCTATATTTTTCATCATATCCGTTTTTTAAGTATTTCTTTTATTAAACAGAATATCGCCAACAGAATGTAGAATCAGCATAGCAACATTTGTCATCATTACCCATATGTCCCAAAATGGAGCCGGTGCGGCTTTTATTTAAGAGAATTGCTCTTCAGCTCTTTACTGATTACCTTTCCCATTACCTTCTCTATATCGAAGAAAGTCATGGGGTCGTTGTAATCAATCTCCGAAATGGTATTATCCATATCATTAGAGCATTCGCTCTAAAACTTCTTTATCTGCCATAAGCCCCTATTTGTATAAATCTAGTTGATATCGAATGGAGAATCGAAGTCCTTCAACATCGCATGCTTCGTATCCTTCTCTGAGAGAATGGCATGTTCTGTTGGGATTTTCCAATCGATACCGAGAGTGTCGTCGAGGATGCTGATGCCTCCATCTGCTTCTGGATGATAGAAGTTATCACACTTGTATTGGAAGACTGCTGTTTCTGAGAGAACGGCGAAACCATGGGCAAAGCCCTTAGGGATGAAGAACTGAACATGATTGTCTTCTGTCAGTTCTACAGCCACATGCTTGCCATAGGTTGGTGAACCTTTACGAATATCTACTGCCACATCAAGTACTCTACCCTTTACGCAGCGTACCAACTTACTCTGGGTATAAGGTGGGCGCTGGAAGTGCAAGCCTCGCATCACACCATAGCTGCTCATAGACTCGTTGTCTTGGCAGAAGTGAACACTGTGTCCCAGGATTGGGGCAACCTTTTCTTCAAACTCTCGCTCGCTGAAGCTCTCGAAGAAGTAGCCACGAGCGTCACGGAAGAGGCGTGGCTCTATAATGAGTACGCCTTCAATATCAGTTTTGATTATATTCATTGTTTTCTAATATTCTAAATTCTTTTTTAGTGTTTGATTTTTCTCATCAAGTATTGAAAGGAGATACTTGCCATAGTCATTCTTCAGCATAGGCTGAGCATTCTCTCTCAACTGTTCTGCGGTAATCCAACCCTGGCGGTATGCGATTCCTTCCAAGCAAGCTACCTTCAAGCCCTGGCGCTTCTCCAGGACCTCAATAAAGGTGGATGCTTCAGAAAGGGAATCATGGGTTCCGGTATCAAGCCAGGCAAATCCTCTTGCCATGGTCTGTACCTTCAGCTGCTTATCCTTCAGGAACTCCTGGTTTACGGTGGTAATTTCCAACTCACCACGAGCGGATGGCTTGATATGCTTGGCTACTTCCACCACCTTGTTAGGATAGAAGTATAAGCCTACCACTGCATAGTTACTCTTAGGATGCTCTGGCTTCTCCTCAATGCTGAGACAATTGCCTTGCTCATCAAACTCAGCAACTCCATATCGTTCCGGATCACTTACACGATAACCGAAGACGGTTGCCTTGTTGTTCTGCTCAGCATCTACTACTGCTTGATGCAGCATCTGATTTAATCCTGCACCATAGAAGATATTGTCGCCCAATACGAGGCAAGCAGAATCATTACCAATGAATTTCTCACCGATAATGAAGGCTTGGGCTAAGCCATCTGGCGATGGCTGCTCTGCATACTCAAACTTCACACCGAACTGGCTTCCATCGCCTAAGAGGCACTTGAAGCCTGGCAAATCAAATGGTGTTGAAATAATGAGTATTTCACGGATACCTGCCAACATCAATACTGATATTGGGTAATATATCATCGGCTTATCAAAGATTGGTATCAGCTGCTTGCTGATTCCTTTTGTGATGGGGTACAAGCGTGTTCCGCTACCACCTGCTAATACTATTCCTTTCATATCATTATTATTTATTGATCAATAACACTGGTCGAAAACCTACCCGTCCTTCCTTACCGTTAAGGAAGGCTCCACCTTTCTCACCAAGCCTCTCTTCCCTCAGGGACGAGAGGATGTAGCTGGCTACGCTATAGCCTCCGCCAGAGTTTTGGTATCGTCAGCGGAGCCTGTGCCCTAAAGGGCTGCCGATAAGTGTCTACGCAACAGAGTTGCGATTGTTTGTCGGCTAGCGCATCTTCAAGATTCTATCAATCTGCCGCTCTCACGCAAACGTTTCTTGAAACCTTGCATCACTTTATCTGCCCATTCATGAAGGTTTTCTTTCATCAACTGCTTTTGCTTTTCATCAAAACTAGAATAGGCAATCTGTTGCTCCATACAGGTCTGAGCCGTTTCCTTTGCTAAGTCCAGTGTATGTTCTGTCACTTTACCATTGGTAAGTCTCTCGCCTAATTGGGCGTAGAAATAGCCTTCACAAAAGGCTATACAATATTCTTTTGCTGTCATAATACTTGTACCTTAATAGTATAACAATTTAAATTCTATGCTTAAGTGCAAATCCTTCTATACAATTATGCTCTGGCTTTATCAAATTTTCTATATTTAAATTTTCTAACAGATTATATTTTATAATCAATTCTTTTGTCTTTGGGAAGCAAAAACTATTATAAAAGAGCATAAGTAATTCCTCAGAAGACATCTGTGCCTGAATAAATTGTGCATACATTTTATACTTATCCCTAACTTCATTCTTGTTTTTTGAATTACTCGCTTTCAGTTCCTTTTCTTCACAATATTGAACAAAAGCCATAATACGATATAAATGTCTAAAATAGTGACCGCAATTATCTCGTCTTTTGAAAAACTTGGAATACACAAAAGCTATCTTCTGTTCTGCTGTTAAGGACTTATATCTAAGGAAATCTGTATTTGACACGTTATATAAATCATTAAAATATGCGCATAACGCTTTTGTTTGAACCTCAGCTAAAGCTGCAGCATTCTCCTCTTCTAATTCTTGTGGTACGTTCATACCTACGTACATTTCGTCATAAACAGACTCTAAAATTTCTGATATTTGATCAGAATCATAGCCATGAATATAATCGCCTCTATCAAAAGATTTGAAAAGAATATCCAATTCATAATGCGCCATAGAAAAGAATTCCTGAGCAAAAACGTATTTTTCAACTGTTTTCGTCACATTATTCCTTGCCAATCCCCAAAATCGTGCACGCAATGTTTTTTGAATTTCTCGCTGCTCATTCAGAAGATTAAAAAATGTGCTTTCAAACTTCTCGTCTCTCATATATTTTAGCTGAGATTCATTAGATTTCTTCTGTTCCCATAAGGTAACAACAAGAAGAAAAATACTAATAAGACCTACTATTGGAGCAGTAGTTCCACCTATTGTGTCACCAACAGAACCTGTAACAGTATCAAATTTCCAAAAATCAAAAATTGCAGTTTGAGTAAAAAGCCCTGGAGCTATAATCAAGATGATTACGGATATTATAAGTATCAACCAATATTTCCAATTCATATAACACAAAAATTCTTATCGTCTTTATTTACACCACAGATTTTTAATCTCATCTACAGGTAATTCTTTCCAACGTTCCTTCCACAAGTCCCAATATGGAATATCATTGGAAGATGGTGCAGGATTACACCTATCTATCTTTACTACAGAAGGCAAGACAACAGCATCCCCAATCAGCAACCCTTCTCCAGCCTTTAAGGATGGTAATTTGTTAATTAAATCACCAAGTGTATCTGGCAACAGTTTTTTAACGCATGTTTGGTCATTAGGATTGGTTAATCTCATTGCAACATAATTGCTACATTGAGCAAATATTGTATCCGAAATTTCAGATGGGCGCTGACTTGCCAATAGTAAAGATACGCCATATTTGCGGCCTTCCTTAGCTATGCGTTCTATTGAATCACGAGAAGCTCTATATTTCGCCATGTCATTATTTGGCACATATTTATGAGCTTCTTCATAAACCAATAAAAGCGGTATATCATTATTATTACGAGCATCTTTACTTTCTAATACTTTCTTATAATAATAACCATACTCAAAAAGAATTCGAGATATCAAAGAGACACTGATACTCAATACCTCAAAAGGAATACCGCTCAAATCAATAATAGTCACATTTGATTTAGAATCACTATAACCCAGAAATTGCTTTAACGTATCTTGGAAAGTTATCTTCTTTGCTTTATCACCTAATAAAAACTCCAAACGCTTATCATGAAGTTTTACTTCCATTCTATTTATGAAATTTGTCAACATTCCATTTAAAGACCCTTTTGTTTTTTTAGGCAGTCCTTTCTTTTCACCTGTAGCATATTTTTCTCCCGTATCTATCATCCTTTCATTTTCTTCAATAGCCTTTCCAAGCACATCATTTATATCGAAGAAATAAGGAGAATCAAAATGAATTCGCTCTTTTATGACTGCATCTCCTTCATAATGATTCCTCTTGCTTTCAACAACTGCATCCTTAAACAAACTCCGTTGATTATGATCATTTGCCTCTGTTTCTATAAACAGCTCCTGCAACTCATCACTATTTAGTAGCCAATAAGGAAGTATCAAGTTATCTATACCAATATAGTTAGCATTTGGAAATGCTGCATGATACTCTGAGTGAATATCAAATATCACTACATGAGAATTATTCAGCCCCGCATACTTTTCATTTTTACCATCAATTGCAGTCTGGATTATTTTTGCTACAGTATGAGACTTTCCTGAACCTGTAGAACCTATTATTGCAATATGCTTATTGAAAAACTTATTGCCGTTTACTGGAACCTTGATCCTTTCATTTGTCGCAAGTGTAGCAAACTCAAACTTATCCTTTGACTCTATCGACTCTTCGAAAATCTTAGAGATTTCTTCTGCCTTAGCAGGTTCAACGCTTTTCGGTGGGATAGCAATAGAATCGCCTCCACGTTCAAATTTACCTTCAGTAATCAACCCTAAAGGTTGAGCCTCTATAATATAACTCTTAGTAGCATTCCCTTCTTTGTCTGTTCCTACTTCTATAGAGAAATTTTCTATGATTGCTACCAATATGCAATCGTCATTATCCGCTATGCGAAGATAAGAGCCCACTCGGAGTTTTTCATCAGCAACTTGAAAGTTTTCCAAGTTATCTACAGAAATTCTCACTTTATTAGGATACACAGATATTACTTCTGCATTAATCTTGTCAACCATAATACTATATTATTTGTTCTACTTCTTTTGTAGTTTCTATAAAAATAGATACTATTCTGTGTTCTTCTGTTGTAGTATAAAAAGGCTTATCTAAATAGAATTGATATATTTCTCTTGTCTTATCATGGATAGACTGAAGAACTTCATCTATAGTAGCAACTTCATCTATAATCTTTATTGTTTGTTTACCAGGAGTTGGCTGCAATACGATTTCTTTTGCTTGAAATTTCGATAAGTGAAACGGATGCCCATCATTTATCAAGATGCCGTCACCATAGAGTAGTTCTTTTAATCTTAATAACCTCACATTTGATATACCATGCAAATAAATATATGGGACATAAGGGTGTGGCTCTCTTAAAGAGCACTTACTCCATTTTGTACATATTCGACTAACTAAATGCTTAATCTCTGCATCTGTTATATTTTTATCGCAATCTATCAAGAAGAAACGCTCATAAGGATTCATATTAAGACCTACTGAAAAATATGTTTTATGCATTCTTTTCAGATAATCATCTGACTTACATTTGCCAGCAAACCAAATATCCACCAATGGATTTTTATGTGCATTGATTCTGGCTATAAATGTATTCTTATCAATTCGACGATTAACTACATTCTTATCTGTTGCAATCTCTCGAACCAACTTTAAAATCAAAGGATAATACAAATTTTCAGCTTCTATTTGTGTACAATCCAAATTGCTTTTAATTGCTTCTATTAGTTTTGCATTTTGTTCATCAAAAGACTTTGCTTCTATGTCAATTGTCAAACGAGATATGAATAATGAAAGTTCTTCATCTTTCAAGCCAAGTTCGTTATGATATTCATGCTTTACACCTTTTGTGGAAAAAGTCAAAAACTTTTTCTTTACAAACTCAACAGAAAGTGGAATGGTCAATTTTTCTTGTCCGTTCTTATAAAATCCATAGAGCTTATAACAAAAAGAACTAGTCATATGTTTCGCAAAATGATTCAACATCAATCTTACGGGTTCTGCTATAACAGAATGATTATAAGTAGTACCCTCATAATACTTACATTGTATAGCAGTAGTTTCTGTTGCTTTGCAAATATCTATGTCTTCTATACCTTCTAAGGTTATTTCTTCATTATCACTTTCCAATAGCTGAAGAGCGTACAAGTCAAACTGATAATAATAACCACGAATAGTATCTATCGCCGTTCTTGTATGTGTCATGATTTTGTATTTTAGAAACTATTTTGTTCCCCATTGCAGTATCGCTCTGCGCTTGTCGTCGTTCGAATGAGGAATGTTTTTTATTCTATTTTTGATAGGATTACCTCAGGAGAGGTGCCCATCAGGGTTATGGCGGAAAGTAAATCACCGTTAGAACGTAACTACTGATTTTCAGCAGTTAGCACATCCAACATTTTTCAAAAAAA
>JAIJLI010000630.1 GCA_022722495.1 Dialister sp.
CGAAAAGCCTTGGCTGCCGCCTCTTCATCTTCTTTTTTACGAGCAATTATCTTCAACAGTTGGACACCATCAAGAGAACATTCATCTTTTTTATTCATTGTTTCTATCAAAACTAACGGTTTTGGTATAAAGACGAGCACTCAACGAAGAATGCTCATAAAATTTATCATAAATATGACAAAAATTAAAAATGTGAACGGCTCAAGCCGTTTTTCAAGTCCTGCAGGGTATAATACTTGGTTGGACTATTGGGAAGCTAAAAGCGGTAAAACCGCAAGTAGGTGTTCTGCCACAGACTGTCACCAGACTGGCAGATGGAATTTGGTCGGTGCTCATGTACAAAAAGTATACGGCTATGATAATAGCTGGTATATTGTGCCTCTCTGTAGAGGCTGCAACACTCGCACCGATGAGTTTTATGTTGACGAGACTTTGGTTCCAGTACCAAGCAATCTCTAACATTAAACGATTTTTATTAGGATGTGCCTCAAGGAATTGTTTCCTTGGGGCTTTTCTTTTTATTAGCTACTCCTATTATCCTCATGAATACTCCCACCTTCCCCCAGGCGGTCCCATCCCGCAAAACATGGCGCAGGGCTTTGATGCCCCGCCAACCTTATAGCGCAGCGGTTCTGAGCACCAGAGGGCGGTTACATCCTCTCGTCCCTGAGGGAAGAGAGGCTTGGTAAGAAAGGTGGAGCCTTCCTTAACGGTAAGGAAGGACGGGTAGGTTTTCGAAAAAACAGTTCAAAAGGACAATATACCCTCCAATATAGGAGGGCACAGCATTATCTGTCCTTATACATATTCTCATAATACTTCTGATACTCCCCAGAAGTAACATGATCCATCCATTCCTGATTATCGAGATACCATTTTACGGTTTCCTCGATGCCCTCCTCAAACTGCAGAGATGGCTCCCAACCCAATTCCTTCTGCAACTTTCTAGAGTCGATGGCGTAACGCATATCGTGACCCTTTCTGTCTGTTACATAAGTAATGAGATCCATATCCTCGCCTTCCTTTCTGCCGAGCAATCTATCCACGGTCTTGATAACCACCTTGATGATATCGATGTTCTTCCACTCGTTGAAACCACCGATGTTGTAAGTCTCGGCAATCTTACCCTTGTGGAAAATCATATCGATGGCACGGGCATGATCTACTACATACAACCAGTCACGAACATTCTCACCCTTACCATATACTGGCAATGGCTTGCGATGACGGATGTTGTTGATGAACAGCGGAATCAACTTCTCTGGGAACTGGTATGGACCATAGTTGTTAGAGCAGTTGGTCACGATGGTAGGCATACCGTATGTATCGTGAAAAGCACGGACGAAGTGGTCTGAGCTTGCCTCGGATGCAGAATATGGAGAGTGAGGATTATACTTGGTAGTCTCCAGGAAGAACTCCTCGCCATAAGCCTCATGGTTCTTACCG
>JAIJLI010000631.1 GCA_022722495.1 Dialister sp.
GGAGCGATGGACGAGAAATCGGGCATGAATTTTTCAGAGTATATGGCTATTCTCTCCGGAAATACCGACTTGCTTGACAAGGCGAAGTTGGAGAAGAAGGTTGCTTCTCTGGAGGGTGAGCGCAAATCGTTTAATAAGGGCAAGCGTGACTCGGAAACAAAGTTGCAGTCAAAGACGGCAGAGCTGGGCAACAACAAAGCCTCTCTCAAGGGAATGACCGAGGACTACGGCAAGTTTATGGACAAAGCCAAGAAAGACAAGGACGGCAACATCCTCAACCTCATCACTCTTGATGGTGTGGAGTCCACGAACTTAGAGGTTATAGGAAAGCATCTGCAAATGTTGGCGGAGAAAGAGACGACAGGCGGACAATACAAGCGGATTGGAGAAATCTACGGATTTCCTGTCAAGATTGTCAGCGAGACAAGTTTCGAGAAAAACAGTGCAAGCCGAGCGCAATCAAGCTCGCTTGAAATTGCCGAGGCGCAGCCTGTTTTATGCAATGGTCTTCCATTTGTTGACAACCGCTTTTTTGTCGAGGGCAATTACAAGTACCAGTACAACTACGGTCACATTGCCAAGTCGGACCCGATAGCAGCGGCAAACAACTTTCTGAATGCCTTACAGAAGATGCCAAGCTACATTGAGCAGTATGATTCAAGATGCAAGGCTTTGGAAAAGGAAATACCGCAACTGGAAGAGATAGCTGGTAAGACTTGGAAGAAAGAGGAAGAACTGAAAGGTCTTAAAGCGGAACTGGCGGCGTTGGATAGAAAAATACAGTTGGAATTGGCACCACCGACCGAGAAAGAATGCAAAGAAGAGGAAAAGAATACGGACAATGTAGAGGTTGTTGCTAATGCTGATATTCGCAATAAACATCAGCATTTTTCAAAGGTGAAAATCTGAAATTAGAAAATAGCGGCAATTAGCAATAGATAGCTTTATGTCGCTATTTTATTTATTTTATCAAGAACAAAAAGGAAGTGTTGATTACAATCAATAGCCATTTTGGGGCTTGGTGGAGGTATTGATTAGAAAATATTTCTGCTTTCGATGTTCGTTGGAGGTGTAGATTGTAATCAACAGGCACTTTTAGGTTCGTTAAAGCCATTGATTGCAGTCAAGACCTATTTTTATGTGTCATTGGGGCTGCTGATTGCAATCAATGGTTACTTTTAAGAGCCGTTAGTAGTTTTGATTCAAGTTTCTTCTGTCCACAAAATGTGAAAACATCTGTTGATTGCTGTTTCTTTCAACTTTTGTGTTAAGAATTACAAGAAATCAGAATCAAAAGCTATTTTTACGGGCAAAAACCATCTTTTTATCATCCTGCTGTCATTTTTTTGCAATAAGGTTGCGGTTTTCTCGTTTATTTTTATATCTTAGCAATCGCAACTGGAGAAATCCAACGATGCACAAAACGATTTGTCAAA
>JAIJLI010000632.1 GCA_022722495.1 Dialister sp.
GAGCTGCTTTCTTGTAATCAATTTCTAAGTTGTCCATAATATAAAAACTGTGTTAAACTACTTTTATTGTAGATTGACACAGTTTAGTTTACACTCTCCCTGTTTTCGTGTTTTCGTGTTTTCATGTTTTCAAACTCGAAAGAACATTGCAGATAGTCTGCAGATACATGTAGGATTCTATACATACCTTAATAATATATTTGAAAATGGTATGATGCTGGACACTACGCACCCAGCATCATACCATTTCCTATATGAACTCTTACTCTCCATTTTTAGCTTTGCCTTGTGGTTTCTGTCCAGCATGAGCCATGATGGCATTGTATTCTTCGTCAGACATACGCCCTGTATCGTGAAGGTTCTTAACGTATAGGTAAGTAATCTGGCTGAGCACCATCTTCACGCCATTATAGCTCATTTCGATGAAGTCACTATCGAACAGGTCAAGAGACGTTTCCTTGCCGTCCTTCTTCGCCTTCATGGTTACACTGAACTGTTTCTCTTCGTCACCTTCTGTGAAAGTAAGCGATAACTCAAACAGTTCTTTCCCCTTTATCTCATTTTCTTTCTGTTCCATATCTATTAATTTAAAACATTAAAACTTCAAAAACATATTAACAAGTAAGTTTCATCTATTCTTTTGCATCCGCAATATTGCTTTCGCAAACATCGATGATGTCCAGGAACTTCTGTTTGTCCTCAGCTTGGACAAGCTTCTCTTCAGCCATAGCCTTGATAGCCTCGAACTGCTCTAGAGAGAACTCATCGCAAGATACCATTCCCTTCTTGCAAGCTGTCATCATTACTTCGTAGTCACCCTCACAAGTCATACCGAAGAAGGCAACAGCATTAGTGTTCTTGCACATTTGAATCAAACATTTTGCAGCACCCTCCTCATGCTTGGTAGGTGTGCATTCTATCTTGTTTTTATTCTGTATCATTATATTTAAATTGTTACTACCCTACTTTGTTCAAGATGCCAAATTGGCATTTTGAACATATATAATTATATTAGTGTTCTTTCATCCATTCATCCACGCTTTTATCTATGCGGAGATATGGAAGAAGTTTCTTTATCTCTTTCACGAATGCTTTGACAGAGCTTAAGGCATCATCACATTCACCTTCCAGGTAATTAAAATACTCATCGACATAATCACCTTCCAGAAAGCCTAGAAGACGACTGTCTTCATTATCTACCTCTCCAGCAATCTGAGGGTACACATCACCCAGACAGCACCCTACTACGTCTGTATCTCCACTCTCATAGAGAACGTAGAAGATTACGTCTGGTATCTCGATACGCCCATCATCGTGAGCTTTAATGAACTTCTTGTTCGTCTCACAGTTGATGATTTCCTTTATAATATCCACCTGTTGGCGGAATTAAAAAACCGCCTGAAAATTAGTATATTTTTATGGAGAAAAAGTT
>JAIJLI010000045.1 GCA_022722495.1 Dialister sp.
GAATTTTTATAAAAATTCAAGAATGAAATCTGACTCTGCGATTTAATCAGCGTTTCCGTAAGTCCGATGGGGACGATTTCACTAGAGAGGTGCGTATCATGATGATGAAACATAGCAAAGCATGGAAAGCAGCTGTCCTTGGTCTGGCAGCTATGGCAGCATTCACCCTGGCAGGCTGCGGCGGCAGCTCTGACAAAGCGGCATCGAGCAAGCCACAGACGCAGAAAGAAAGCCCGCTGATGCAGAAGATTAAGAAAGAAGGCAAGCTCATCGTAGGCACTGCGTCCGGCTACCCGCCATATGAATTCGTCGATACATCCGTCGGCGAAAAGAAAGTCATCGGCATTGATATGGAGCTTGCACAGAAAGTCGCTGACAAGCTCGGCGTCAAGCTCGAAGTGCAGGATATGAATTTCCAGGCGCTTTTGACCTCACTAACCAGCGGTAAGGTAGATATCGCCATCGCCGGTATCAACCCAACTGATGAACGCAGGAAATCTATGGATTTCTCGAACAACTACTTGCCGACAGAACAGCTTGTCATCATCAAGAAGGCAGATGCGGACAAATATAAGAAAGTAGAAGATCTCTACGGCAAGACCATCGGCGTCCAGAAGTCCACCACACAGGAAGCTCTGGCAAAGGAAAAGATCAAGGATGCCAAGATCGTCGGTCTTGCGCATGTCCCGGAAGTCGTGCTCGAGCTCAAGCATGGTAAGGTGGATGGCCTCGTTGTCGAAGGCATCGTCGGTCAGCAGTATCTCATCTTCAATGATGACCTGATGTTCTCGGATATCAAATTCCCGAATGCCGTCAAGAACTCTGCGGCTGCCATCCAGAAGGGCAACGAAGATGTCCTTGCTGTCGTGAACGAAGTCATCAAAGAAAATACGGACAATGGCAACTTCAAGAAATGGACAGAAGAATACAGCAAGAAAGCGGTAGCGAATGCGGATAATAAGTAAGTAGAACCGTTCATCGGTAGTGTCACTTGGTAAGATGATTTTCTCTAGGGAATCAGAGTTTCCCTCGGGTTCAGGGTGAGTCTCTGGGGCTTGAAGCTCCATGGGCTCACCCTGAACCCCTTCTTATTTTTCTATAGTCAATCCCATGCTCGTGTGTTATAATTAAACATCGAATTTTCCGATAAAATCAAAAGACTAGGAAAGAAGGATATGTAATGACTGATAAAAAGATCCCATTCAGTGATGAGCTGATCCGACAGGTAGCACAGCAGTATGGTACACCATTTCACATCTATGATGAAAAAGGCATTCATGACAATATGAAGCGTCTGCAGAAGGCCTTTTCCTGGAATCCGAATTTTCATGAATACTTTGCGGTGAAAGCAACGCCAAACCCGTGGATCATGAAGAGCCTCAAGGAGCTCGGCGTCGGTGCAGACTGCAGCTCCATGGCAGAGCTGGTGCTTGCTGAGACTGTCGGCATCACCGGTGATCAGATCGTATTCTCTTCGAATGATACCCCGGACGAAGAATTTCTGAAAGCGAATGACCTTGGTGCCATCATCAATCTGGATGATGTATCAAATCTCGACGACATGGAACGTCTTCACATCGTCCCGGAGAAGATCTGCTTCCGCTATAATCCAGGGCCGGAGCTTGCACGTGGCAATGCGATCATCGGTACTCCGGAAGAAGCTAAGTATGGCATGACCAAGGACCAGCTCATGACCTGTGTCGACTGGGCGAAGGACCATGGAATCTCCTACATTGGTATCCATACCATGGTCATCTCCGCGGAACTCCAGCTCCCGGGGCTTCTCGGCACCATCAGCATGATGTTTGATCTTGCGAATGAGATCAAGAGAGAAAAAGGCATCACCGTCTCCTTCATCGACTTCGGCGGCGGCATCGGCATCCCCTATCGTCCGGAACAGGATCCGGTCGACCTCGAAGGCCTCGGCGAAGGTGCGAAGAAGCTCTTCGAAGAAAAAATGGCAGGCTTTGAAGATACCCGCATCTCCTTTGAATGCGGCCGTATGGTGACCGGCCCGTATGGCTTCCTCGTCACGAAAGCCATCCATTACAAGCACATCTACAGAGACTACATCGGTACCGATGCCTGCATGGCTGACCTCATGCGTCCGGGGATGTACGGCGCCTACCACCACATTACTGTTCTCGGCAAAGCAGATGCACAGAAGGACCACGTCTATGACGTGACCGGCTCCCTGTGTGAGAACTGTGATAAATTTGCCATCCAGAGAGAGCTTCCTGAAATTGAAATGGGCGACCTCATCGTTATCCACGATACCGGCGCGCATGGGCATAGCATGGGCTATAACTACAATGGACGCCTCCGCCATCAGGAAATCTTCGTCCATGAAGATGGCAGCATCCAGCAGATCCGCAGAAATGAAACCCTTCGCGACCTCTTTGCGACATTGGATTTCCCGGGACTTGCAGAAAATACGGAGAAGGTAGTGAAATAATAAAAGCGGCATGATAAAATGCGAAAGCGTCTTTTCATGCCGCTTTTGAATTTTATCAGTGCTTCCTTAGAATTCTGTCCTTCGAAAAATGGTTTCCAAAAGTGCTTGACACATTCTACTAATCATGGTATTCTTTCGTACAACAAAGCGATGACGAAATGAGTAGGCATAGGAAGACAGTAAAGCGAGCCTGGAGAGTGAGAGCAGGTATGGATAGGATGCTGAAGTGCCTTTCCGAGCTTGGCGGGCTGAAACAATAGTAGGCTTTCCCGGGATCTCCCGATATAGAGACTGAGCAGGCAGTATGACTGTGCTCTTGAGGTATGCGTAGCAATGCGTATATAAAAGTAGGTGGAATCACGAGTCCCTCGTCCTATATGGATGGGGGATTTTTATATTTTATAAAATGTGATCATGGCTAGGATGAAAAGAGTATAGAAATAGAAATTTTTACAGAGAGTCTCTGGCTGGTGAAAGGAGACAGGTTTCTATTCTAGAAGTGCATTTCGGAGCTGTTGCGGCTGAGAAAGAGAGATCTTTGGCAGGCCTTCCGGGAGACGCCCGTTACAGCGCAGAAGTACAGACGTACTTACAAAGTCCCGCCTGGGTGACCGAGCGGGAGAAATTGGGTGGAAACACGGCTTCACTGTCCCTTTGCACATGGTTTCAGGAGAAATTCTGAGCCAGTGCCAAGGGATTTTTTTATTTTGAACGGTGTTTCCTCGTTAGAAAAGGAGAATCATTATGGCAGATTTTGAAAAAATCAAAGACTTTATTCTGGATCCGGAAATCAGAGAAGCTAGGGCGCATGTCGAAGTGAAGAGGGCGATGAACCCATGCCCCATTGATTTTTCCCATTTCCAGTCGACAAATCCACGCTCTCAGGGGGAACAGAAGGAATATGACGATGGACTCGATGCTTCGAATTTCAACCAGAGAAAGAAATATGATGATGACGAGGAGCCACAGTTTACGGCTGACTTCGGGGACAGACCCGGTGAACTTCCTGTGGAACCGGGTCGCTATCGTTTGATCTGGTCGCGCCATTGCCCTTGGGCGAACCGCATTGCGATTGCAATCGACCTCTTAGGGCTGGATCAGGTGATCTCCAAGGGGGTGGTTGATCCGCTCCGTCCGGCAGGCGTGGTCGGCGGCTGGTATTTCACACTGGATGAAGGGGGCATCGATCCAGTGTTGAAGATCCACGGACTGATGGAAGCCTACAAGAAAGGGGATCCGAATTACGACCAGCGTGCCACGGTGCCGGCTTTGGTCGATGTGAAGACGGGCGCTGTCGTGAACAATGACTACCATGATCTCACTATCCAGCTGTATAAGAGCTGGCAGAAATATATCGCCAAGGATGCGCCGGATATCTATCCAAAGGAACTCAGGGCAGACATCGACGCGCTGAATGATATCATTTATGCAGATGTGAATCTAGCCGTGAATCTGGCGGCGCTGGTTGATTCGCAGGCGCAGTATGAATACTACTACGATCTCATTTTCAATCGTCTCGACTGGCTGGAAGAACGCCTCTCAAAGCGGCGTTTCCTCATGGGGGACCATGTAACGGACCCGGATATCCGCCTTTTTGTGACACTCTCGCGCTTCGATCTGGTCTTCTATCAGAAATACTTCGTCAATAAGAAACGCCTGGTGGACTATCCAAACCTGTGGAACTACGCAAAAGATCTGTACAGTATCTCGGCCTTTGGGAAGAATACAGACTTCGACTCGATGAGAAAGCGATTCTACTATGTCGACCATACACCTTTCGAGGATCTTCCAAGACTGATGCCGAAGGGACCGGATGACAGCCGCTGGCTCGAACCCAATGACCGCGGCGAAAAATTCGGGAAGAAATAGGCGTAGCAGGTAGGGAGCAGGAGTGACTCGTGACGCAAGGAAACGCTTTTACGGGAATCAAAGGGTGCTACGCCTTTTGAGTGGACTCTCAACCTGATCCCGTAGGAGTCAGATGGATTCAATGACGTATCAAGGACTTGCATATGGATGAAATGACTAAAGAAATCGCGGAACTGATCCGTGAAACGGACATTACGGAACGACCGGAACTGGAGGAGGCCGCTCGGCGAGCTCTGGCTGATTATTTGGCGGCGTACATGGCAGGGGTGCGGGAAGAGGCACCGAAACAGCTGGCCGCCTTTTTGAAAAGCAGGAGAGGAGAGACGCCCGTCATCGGATTTTCGATCGAGACGACACCGGAAGCGGCAGCGCTCCTCTATGGATTCACCTCGCATTACCTGGACTTCGATGATGCCGAGGCAAATGTAATGGGGCATGCGAGCACCGTCCTCTTTTCAGCGCTGCTTCCCATGATGGATGAGGAGACGGCATGGTCAGATTTTCTCTCCGCATATATCGCTGGCCTTGAAGTGGAAGGACTCCTTGGCAGGATCATCAATCCCGTCCACAAACATCAGGGCTGGCATCCCACTGCGACCTTGGGCCCCATCGGTGCCGCAGCGGCGATCGCCAGGCTAAAGCATCTTTCTCTCGCAGAAACGGCAGAGCTCCTTTCTCTGGGAGCGACGCAGTCGGCGGGACTAGGGCTGGAAGCAGGGACGGATACGAAACCGCTTCACTCCGGATTTGCTGCGGCAGATGCACTTCGAGGATATGAGCTATTGACGCTGGCGCATCTCTCCTCCAGCGATGCTGTTTTCCATAGAGACAGTGGGTGGGTGAAGACGATCAGCGGGAAAGAGGTTATCCTCGGCTATTTCCGAGATCACTGGCTGCATCCGGGAGAAATCATTTTCCCTGGGCTTTGGATGAAGGAGCACCCGTACTGCTCCGCCGGCATACCGGGGGCGGCGGCCGTGAAAGCGCTCTACCAAGAAGGCCTTCGTATCGTTGAGATAGAAGAAATCAATTTTCATTTCCCGCCCGGCAAGAGCTATTCTCTGCACTATCACAGACCTCTCACAGGACAGGCAGGACGCTTCTCGATGGAGTTCGTCGCTTGGCAGATCCTCACCTATGGGGACGTGAAGGATGAGCTGTTCAAAGAGCCTCACGTTCCGCCTGCTTTTCTGGAAATGCTCCCTCGTTTCCATATCGTAGAAGACCTTCCACCGGTTTTGCAGGAAACGCGCCGTATCGTCGTGACCGGGGCGAGAAAGGACGGGACAAAGTTTCGGAAAGAGATCCCGCATCCGCCGGGTTCGCCAGAGAAGCCGTTTACTTGGGAAGAGCTTGAACGGAAACTCTCGCTTGGTATCGCGCCGGAACGGGTGAGGAGGCTTATCTCAGTTTTTCGGCAAGAGCGGGTCTCATGGAAGGACGTAGAGGGATTGCTGATGAGATTCTGATTTGTAGAAAGGACAATCATTTTGTTTCGTTTACTGACACCCCATGATGGGGAAGAATATGCCGAACTGGTGCATGATGCCTATCAGGCGGATGGTGCACTGGGCATTGATTTTGCAGCGGTGGATATGACGCGGGAAGAGCTGGCCCGGATTCTCGCCAAGCATCCCACCTATGGTCTTTTTATTCAGGGACGTCTTGTGAGTGCGATGACGCTCAGGATGCCATGGGGGGAAAAGCCCGGCCCCTTCGGCCTGCCGCATATCGGCTGGGTATCAACGCGTCCCGAGGAGAAGAGAAAAGGATATAGCAAGCGCCTATTCCATCTTCTGGAAGAACAGGTCTTGCAGGAAGAGCTCAAAGTCCCCGCTGTGACACTGGGGACAGCGACTGAGCATCCCTGGCTGATTTCCATGTATGAATCCTGGGGGTTTCATGTGATAGGGAAAAAGAAACTCGCGCATAATCACCACGAGACGACGTATTTGAAAAAAGAGTATGGAGCGGCTAGGGATTAGGGAAGCAGTGATTTATTCATTATCCGACTTGGCCCTTGTATTTTCATGCAAGGCGAGGAATAGGGGGCCTCACTAGCAAGCTATTCAAAGGGGATGATGAAGCATTGCATGAAAATACATGTCAAATCGGACCCTGCGATGGGATCAGCGTTTCCTTGAGAATAGGCATTCCGTTTGCCGTCGAATATCATAAAGGAGAATATCATGAAACTACATACTGTAATCAAAGCTGCAGCGGTAGCAGCAACAGCTATTTCGCTTGCTTTTCTCTCCGGGTGTGGAGATGAGAAGGCAGGTTCATCCCAGCAGGCGGTCGCCGGCGCGAAGACTTATGTTGTTGCGACTCGCGGGACGTCTCGTCCTTTCAGCTATGCCGATGACAATGGCAACCTGACAGGATTTGAACCCGAGCTGCTTCGAGCCATTGAGAAGAAGGATCCCTCTCTTCATTTTGAATTCAAATCCATGTCCGTTGATGCCGCTTTTGTTGCTATGGATGCCGGTCAGGTGGATCTCATTGCGAACCAGATGCGCCGTTCGCCTGCCAGAGAAGAAAAGTATCTCATCACGAATGAACCGAACAACTACTCTGTCCGCAAGCTGGTCGTGAAGAAGGATCGCGACGATATTCACAGCCTCGCAGATCTTGCGGGAAAGAAAGTCGCTGTGACCACAAATTCAGAATTCAAAGACATGGTTGATAGCTTTAATGCAAAATCAGACAACAAGATCGAAGAAGTATTCACTGATAAAGGCTCCGCAGAAGTGCTGAATCTCATTGCAACCGGCCGCGTGGATGCGGGCGGGGAATATGCCTACATCACGGAAAGCGCAGTGAAAGATCGTGGTCTTCCTCTCAAAGTGGTCGGTGATACTCTCGCTGTCATCCCCACGTATTATATTGTGAAAAAGGATGAGGCACATAAAGAGCTTATCACAAAACTGGATGCCGCGCTGAAAGCCCTTCGTGCTGACGGTACGCTGAAGGCGATTTCTGAAAAGTATCTGGGGGACGACTACTCTCAGTCGCGGGAAAAATAAAAGGGGATACACCATGGGTAAATATTTTGATGTTTCCTATATGATTCACTCATTCCCCACTCTGGTCGGCTACGTACATGTGACACTTTTCATCACGCTGGTGGCCGCTCTCTTCGGCGTCATCCTTGGGTGCCTGATCGCAGTCGTGCGGCTGAATCGCGTCAAAATCATCAGCCAGCTTTTGACCGTCTATATTTCCTTTACCCGAGGAACTCCCTTTCTGGTTCAGCTTTTCCTCATCTACTTCGGTGCGCCGGAAATACTGAGTCACATGGGGATCTCCGTGAAAAATCTCCCGCCAATGCTCTTTGTACTTATCGTATTCACCTTGTACCTTGCGGCGTACAGCTCAGAAATCATGCGAAGCAGCATCAAGGCAGTTGGGAAGGGCGAAATGGAGGCTGCACTGACCTTGGGCATGACACCGCGGCAGGCCTATATACGGATCATCCTGCCGGAAGCCTTCGGCCTTGCCGTCCCACCTCTCATCAATACGGTGCTCAGCGTTCTCAAGGGTACATCCCTCATTTTCAATGTCGGCATCGTAGACATCATGCGAAAAGCAGACCTGATGGGTGGCAATTCTCAGCGCTATCTGGAACTTTTCATCGACGTCGCCGTGATTTACGGACTCCTTGTCTTTGTCATTACACAAGTGGGAAGAGTTCTCGAGCGACGTTACGACGTATCCTACAAAGGACAGACAGTGAAAGGAGTGGAAGAAGCCAATGTCTACCGGACTTATTGATCCTCATTATGTGACAGGTACACTTTCGTATGTTTGGCCTTACCTGAAAGTAACACTTTCACTCACAGCCATTGCCGTTTTCTTTGGAAGCCTTATCGGGATATTTGGGGCGATTGGAGAAATCATGGGAGGACGGCTGACGCGGAAATTCATTCGTGCCTATGTCCTTGTCTGCCGCAGTTTGCCGAACCTTGTTCTGCTCTACCTTGTCTACTATGGGCTTCCCATTTTACTTTTGGCTATTCACCAGGAATGGGGAATTCACCTGCCTTATGAGCACATTTCTGCCTATTTTGTCGCGGCTATGGGACTTGCACTTCACACCGGTGCCTACCTCACGGAAATCTTTCGCGCTGCGATCCACTCTGTGAATGCAGGGCAGGTGGAAGCGGCCAAAACGCTCAACATGCCCTGGCCTGTCATTTTCCGCCGTGTCATTCTTCCGCAGGCCTCCGTCTTCGCGATACCGCTCTTTGCAAACCAGGTCCTGTCCACCATGAAAAGCACCAGCATCGTATTCATCATCACCGTCGTGGAAATCCTTGGGGCGGCGAAACTTTTCTGCGAAGGAAACTCCAGATACTTTGAAGCTTACATCGTCGTGGCTCTTCTTTATTGGGGCATGGGAACGATTCTGGAAATCGTGTTTCACCGGCTAGAGCTGCATATGGGGAGGTATACAGGTCGCACTGCATAAAAAAACGGCACATGCATGGGCATGTGCCATTTTTCATAATCCGAGCGTTCTCTCTCACTTCTTTCTCTTCTCCCGTTCCTGCACTTCCCGTACGACTTCTTCAATGGTCGTCCCCTTGATCGGTTCTTCCCCATTTTCTGCCCATGGGAAATGCATATGGGGGGCGACGCGTTCGAAGAAGTGGGGGAGATGCGTCGCATTGTCATCCACGTGCTCGGGAACGAAGACGGGGAGACGGGAGGGGAGGATCTCAAGGTCGATCGGGAAATTCGGGCCCTTATCTCCGTCTACATTGGTCGAGAGGGTATCGTCTTCATTGATGGAGATATGCGCTTTTTTGATACCGACGACCGTGACGAAGTCGGGGCCCATCTGGAAACCGGCGAGGAGCTTTGGTGCCTGCCTGATGGCATTCAGCCAGGCGAAGTCGTGGAAGAGGCAGAGCTTGATGATGCCTTTATTGCGATCCTCCGGCGGGATGAGGTTGCGGAAGCTGCCGGCAGAGTCTGTCAGCATGGCAGCGATCAAAGGGGAAGAGACTTGAATAACAGTGCCATTTTCCTCTTCGATCTTGAAGTGGTAGGATCTCTGCTTGTTCAAGACCTGCATGCCTTTCATGAAGTAGGCGAGCGATCCGAAGAGGGTCTTTTCTTTGATGGAGACTTCGCTGACTGCTTCAGAAATGAGACCGGCGGCGACGACATTGATGAAGTAGCGGTCATTGATCTTGCCGACGTCGATCTTCGTCTTGACGGCATGCTCGAGCATACGGATGGCTCCCTGCGGGGAGCGCGGGATGTGGAGAGCGCGGGCGAGGTCATTGACTGTACCGAAAGGGATAAAACCGAAGGCGGAGTGACTTTCTACGGGTACCATGCCATTGATGACTTCATTGATCGTGCCATCACCGCCCATACAGATGACGTCACGTCCTTTTTCTGCGGCGATGCGTGCAAATTCCGTGGCATCTCCGGCTTTTTCAGTCAGCTTGATCGTGATATTGTCATAGCGCTTTGCCAGTGTCGTATGGAGGAGCGGGATATAGCGCGGGGCTCGTTCGCGTCCGGAGGTCGGATTGACGATGATGGTGCATCGTGTGGATTCTGTCATGGGTATCTCCTGAAAAAAGTGTGGGGGATCCGGAGATGTCATGAGTAAGGGAATGGCAGTTCCGTTTTCCCATTGGCGGGAAGATCCTTTTTGAGGAAAGTGCCCTACATGGTCTACTCTGATCTCCGGTCACATCGCTGTATGTTGAAACTTATATCCTATATTATAGCGCAGATCGGCACACGAAAAAAGGCTCTCCCGCGCAATGGTAAGTGTCAAGTTTTCCTCGGTAATTCATTTGACTGTCGATAATTACTATCTCCGTGGCTTCGGTTTAATCAGTATTTCTGTATCGCTTTGGCAAG
>JAIJLI010000633.1 GCA_022722495.1 Dialister sp.
GGTCAGGCGTTTCAGTTTCAGTTGTTTCGGTTGTTTTTTAAAGGGTATTATTTTTTCTTCTCATAAACTCAAAAAATCCTTTAATCCAATAAACCTTATAGGGTTTTATGAGTCAAAGAACAGGTTTTGATACAAATAAAGAGAAAAATTATGAGCAATTATTTAGGAAAACTACAACAGCTACTATGCTTGCTGACGTGTGTGCTGATGGTTGTGGCTGTCAGCATCCGAAGAGACGGCAAGGTGGTAGGACGGAATGTGAAGAATCAGCAGACGGTCTCGCAAAAGGCAGATCCAATGGTTGTGCTTGATGATGGTTCTGCGCTACTGAATACCTCAGAGCTTGGAAAAGACATCGTAGGCTATGGAGGCAATGTGCCCCATTAGAGATTACCTTACGTGATGGTAAGGTAGAGAATATCCGGGCACTAACCAATTCGGAGACTCCCGATTTCTTCCGGCTGGCTTCTGCGCTTCTTACCAAATGGAATGGTCAGACCATAGAAGACGCACAGAAGATTGGCGTTGATAGTGCCGGTCATCATGCTGGTCACGGCATTCGTTTATCCGCTTTTTGGCAAGAAATCATATTATTGAACGCATGTGTGTCCCTTCGGTTCTTTGCAGGAACTTGCAGGGAAGTGCGTAGGATATAAACTCAGAATGAAAACCCGCTACTGCTAAGCGGCTGGATAAGTTCCGCCAGATACTCTGGGCAATTCATGCTATGTTTGTGGACGGGTGTATGGTTCGACTGGATTGATTACGAACCCTTCTCAGCCTTTGTCTTCCAGTCTGCATCATGGGTGGTCATAGCCATCGCCCTCGCCTTCGTGGCTCTCTCCACGGTCATCATGCGCCCTTACTGCCGCTTCGTCTGCCCGACCGGTTCGCTCTTAAAATACAGTCAATTCTCTTTCAGAAAAAGATAAAAACAAGCCGGTTATTAGAACGCATCACAAAAGTTGCATTCTGATGATCGGTTTTTGCTTGGTATGATTTTTCAGAAAAAACAAAATCATCATTTCTAGGTATTGCATATTTCCAGAAAAGTCAGTACCTTTGCACCCGCAAACAAGACCGAGGCAGGAATGGCATATATTCCAGCCTCAGCCGGAAAGCATGGAATAAAAGCAACGGATAAGCGAGAAACAGTCATTGCCCATATCATTCCTTACATATTATATAATAAGGTGAAAATACCTTCTTATATTTATATCCCTGAAGAATGTGCTAGGCCCGACGTATAATTACTCCTTATGGTACCACAAATTATTTTCCAGCAAAACGAAAATAACTTTGATATGATAAGAAGCAACTATATACGTAGGGGCGTATTGGCTCTATGCATGCTCATCATGACGATGGCAGCATGGGCACAGCACGATTCTGACTCCCTCAAAAATGATTTCAGTAAGCATCATC
>JAIJLI010000634.1 GCA_022722495.1 Dialister sp.
CTGGTGACTGGTGACTGGTGACTGGTGACTGGTGACTGGTGACTGGTGACTGGTGACTGGTGACTGGTGACTAGGGACTAGGGACTAGGGATTAGACATTAGACATTAGACATTAGACTTCTGCCCCCTGACTTCTCACTTCTCACAAAGTCTGCGTGCGAAGCCGGCACTGCCATTTCTCATTTCACTCACTTCACCTGCTGTCCATCTGCTGGCACCGAATGTACCGGATGTCCCCAAACCCTTAACCCTTAAACCCTCCGGGCATTCGATGTCATCAGATGGACAGCATGGGGCTTTAGTGACTGGTGACTAGTGACTGGTGACTAAATACCACCTTCGGGCCTCGCCCCATTTCGTCATCCTGAGCGGTGAGAAACGTCGTATGTGATATAACGAATGCCAGAACAGCTGCGACCTGAGCCATCGATCTCGGCAAAGCCGCCACCTTCATTCCTCATTCGAGTAAATCTTTCATTCATAATCCATGGGCGCCCCGCCCACGGGCTAACCCTGAACCCATTGAACCTGTTTTCCCCCACAAAGGAGCATCTCCCTATGATTACAGACAACGCCATTCGGGCGGAGATCCTGACACAGGCCGTCCCCTACATCAAAGAATATACAGGCAAATACGTCGTCGCCAAGTACGGCGGAAATGCCATGACAGACCCCGTCCTGAAGAAAAACGTCATGCAGGACATCCTTCTTCTCCATCTCATCGGCGTGAATGTCATCCTCGTCCATGGCGGCGGCCCGGACATCAATGCCATGCTGGACGCTTTGAAGATCGAGTCGCACTTCGAGAATGGTCTTCGTGTCACCGATAAAGATACCATGGACGTCGTGCAGATGGTCCTCGCCGGCAAAGTCAATAAAGGCCTCGTCGCCTACCTTACCGCCCTAGGCGGCAAAGCCATCGGCCTCTGCGGCATCGACGGCAATATGATCCAGGTCCATACCAAGGACGAGAAGCTGGGACTCGTGGGAGAGATCGATCATATCGACACGGACGTGATCGACAGCACACTCTCCGCCGGATTCATCCCCGTCATCTCCTCCGTCGGTATCGACAGCCATGGACAGCCGCACAACATCAATGCGGACACGGCCGCTACCAAGATCGCCGCGGCGCTGAATGCCGAATGTCTCGTCTTCATGAGCAACATCGACGGCGTCATGAAAGACCCGAAGGATAAAGACAGCCTCCTCCACAAGCTGACTGTCGTAGAGACAGAAGCCCTCAAAAAGGACGGCACCATCAATGGCGGCATGATCCCGAAGGTCGATGCCTGCACCGATGCCATCAAGGATGGCGTGAAGAAGGTCTTCATCATCAATGGCGAAGTCCCCCACGCCCTTTTGATCGAGCTTCTCACAAACGAAGGCCTTGGGACCATGTTTGTAGAGTAGTGACTGGTGG
>JAIJLI010000635.1 GCA_022722495.1 Dialister sp.
AATGGTGAGATCAACACCATCCGTGGCAACCGTGCCTGGATGAAGGCTCGTGAGAGTGTGTTGAGCAGTGAGGCTCTGGGCGATATCCGTGAGATCTCTCCTATCGTTCAGCCTAATATGAGTGACTCTGCCAGCCTCGACAATGTATTTGAGTTCTTCGTGATGAGCGGTTTGTCATTGCCTCATGCCATGGCTGTCATGGTGCCTGAGAGCTTCAATGACAAGAACCCTATCTCTGAGGATCTGAAGGCATTCTATGAGTACCACTCTATCCTGATGGAGCCATGGGATGGTCCTGCCGCCCTGCTCTTCAGCGATGGCCGCTACGCCGGTGGTATGCTCGATAGAAATGGTCTGCGTCCTGCCCGCTACACCATCACCAAGAACGATATGATGGTAGTCGCATCTGAGGTAGGTGTGATGGATTTCGATCCTACTGAGATTGCCGAGAAGGGTCGTCTGCAGCCTGGTAAGATTCTCCTCATCGATACACAGGAAGGTAAGATCTACTACGATGGTGAAATCAAGGAGCGCCTGGCTGCCCAGCATCCATATCGCCAGTGGTTGAACACCAATCGTATTGAACTGGAGAAACTTCGCAGTGGTCGTAAGGTGGAAAATGGTGTGGATAACCTCACTCGCAAGGAATTGGAATTCGGTTTTGGCGAGGAAGATATCGACGGTACCATCATCCCAATGGCTACCAAGGGACAGGAACCTACAGCTTCTATGGGTAATGATACTCCGCTTGCTGTGCTTTCCGACCAGCCACAGATTTTCTTCAACTACTTCCGTCAGCAGTTTGCTCAGGTTACCAACCCTGCCATCGACTCCATCCGTGAGAACCTTGTGATGAGTCTTACCGAGTATATCGGTAGAGTAGGTTCCGGCATCTTGAACCCAGACGAAAGCAACTGCAAGATGGTCCGTCTGCCACATCCTATCCTGACCAATACTCAGCTGGATATCCTTCAAAATATCCGCTACAAGGGATTTAATACAGTAAAACTCCACATGCTCTTCGAAACCGCCAAGGGCGAAGAAGGACTGCATGAGGCTCTGGATGAGCTCTGCAAGCAGGCAGCACAGAGCGTGGATGATGGTTACAACTACATCATCTTGAGCGACCGTGGCGTGGATGAGACCCATGCCGCCATTCCATCTCTGCTCGCCGTGAGTGCCGTACATCATTATCTGATTGATGCCGGCAAGCGTGTGCAGACTGCCCTCATCGTAGAGAGCGGTGAGATTCGTGAGGTAATGCATGCAGCCCTCCTGTTGGGTTACGGTGCATCAGCCCTCTGTCCATACTTGACATACGCCATCCTCGACGACCTTGTAAAGAAGGGAAAGATTCAGGAGGATTACCATACAGCCGAGCAGAACTACATCAAGGCTGTGAAGAAGGGCTTGTTCAAGAT
>JAIJLI010000636.1 GCA_022722495.1 Dialister sp.
CCGCCTGTGCCCTATCCGCCCCTACGGGGCACCTTCCCCTCGAGGGGAAGGCTGACGATACGAGGGAGACCTGCTGCCCACTCACTTTCGGGCATCGCCCCGTTTCGTCATCCTGAGCGGCGAGAAACGTCATATGTGAGATAACGAATGCCAGAACAGCTGCGACCTGAGCCATCGATCTCGGCAAAACCGCCACCACCATTCCTCATTCCTAATTCTTCATTTAAGTAGAGCTTTCATCCGCAGTCCATGGGCGCCCCGCCCCACGAACTCGCCCTGAACCCTCCAGCCTGATTCCTCTTGCTGAAATCTCGTAAGGACTCTATACTAATAGAAGTAACTCATTCCTGATAAGGAGATCTCTATGAAAAATTTCCTCGCACAGGAGCATGAGAAGCTCTCACTCTGGTGGGCGGCGATCTCCGCCAAAGAGATCACGCTCTACCTGCTGCTCACCCTTGCCCTTCTCCTCCCTGTTTATCTATACTATGCCGCGCTCGGCATCACGGGACTCACGGAGTGGTACCGCTGCCTTCGCAGCTTTGCCGAATGCGGCCTGCTCTTCTTCCTGACCGAGCTCGTCACGAGGCGCAGCCTTCTGCATCCCTTCTGGCGAATCGGATACATCCCCTTCTTCTCATGGATCCTGATCTTCCCCTACGTACTGACGCACGCGGTGAACGGCATGAAGGATGCCTCCTTCAACCATCTCTCGCCCTACTTTCTGACCGCGATGGCGATCCTGCTCCTCCTCTTCTTCGTGATGAATGTGATCAGCCGCGTCTATGTCGGCAAACGGCTCGCGACGCTGATCTGTCTTGCCCTCGTCTGCTTCTTCACCTTCAACGCCTTCATCTTCCTCACGCATTACGAATTTATGGGGATCATGATGACATCGAAGGAAATGTTTTTCGCTCTGACGAATACCAGTCGCTGGTTCGAACGCATCGTGCTGTCGCACATCTCACTCATGCTGCTCCTCTTCTTCCTCACGCTGGCACTCGTCTTCGCAGCGCTCTACGCAAAATGGATCTACCGCAGCGCCTACTGTCTCTCCCCGAAGTGGATCCCGAAGAACAGAAAGTCCTACTCCGTCATTCACCGTATGCTGCAATTTCTCGTTTTCTTCGGCTGTCTATGGCTCTTCCTGCGCTGGGCGAGTGAATGCTTCCCCCTCCACGACTACGAAGCCGCCAAGCAGTACAATGAATATATCGAGTACATAAAAAATACGACCTTATGAGTATGGACAGGCCCCACAGGGTAATGCTATTAAGTTAAGGAAATCGTTAGCGACGTAACGTCTTGCTTCCCCCTTCGAGGGAAGTGCCGAAGGCAATAGGGGCATGCCAGCGGTATAGCGTGCTATGTTGAATAGTCCGATGCTATCGATATTCCAACACTTTCATGCAATACCGCT
>JAIJLI010000046.1 GCA_022722495.1 Dialister sp.
TTTGCACCGAACAAAAAAGTAAGAATTATGAGATGCACTTTCAAGACAGTCTTCTATGTAAATGGAAGCAAGGAGAGAAACGGAATTGTCCCTATCATGAGACGTGTGACAATCAACGGAACTATCGCATAGTTCAGTTGCAAGCAAAGCGTTACAAAGGCTATCTAGGATTCCAAGGGCAACAGAGCCATAGGCAAGAGCAAGGAAGTGAATTTATTGACAGCCATTGTCCTGCAACTCTACGGAGGGACAAATACTTTTAGCTAAGAATGGTCGCATCTTTGAGGCTTCGGTTATTTGTGACTTATTGACGTACTGATTCACTGTCGTATGGAAGTACAGTTGCAATTTGATCAAGAAGTATCCATACAAAGAAATGTGTAAACATATATGCATTGATGTCATACGTTTTACATTTTTATCGTATGACATACAGGAATACATTTTGTTCATCCTTTAGTGGCGAGAAAATGAGCCGGTCCTTGGAGGCTTTGCGCCTCCAGCCACTGAGCGAACCACCGCAGTGTTTTCAATGGTATTAGATTTATTCTTCCCAAAACATTGTGTCCATAAAGACACAGCAAGGTATGTTTTGAGTAACTCAAAACCTTTTGGGTTACTCTCCAAGATTCTTGTCCTAATTTGGAAAATCTGCTTCGAAATCACTCATTTATTAAACATGTCACATAAATTGAGACACCTTAGCCGTAATTTTGCAGCCGAAATAAAAAATAATTGTATTATGACATTAAAAGAATTACTAGACTCGCTTTCGTTTGACGAAATTGCACCATACCTTATAAGGCATTATACATGCGATTATGCGTCAGGAGATTTGGTGCCTTATAAGCAGCATTTCGATTATCTTCGCAGTCTTACGCCCACCAGGCAGGAGCTTATAGAAAACAAAATAGCTCAAATATCCATGGGCAAGCATAAACTGAACGCTTATCCTTTAGAAGGTGATGATTGGGAGGATAGTTTGGCAAAAGAACTTGTATTGGACAAAGATGTGAAGGCAAGCCATGCTGAAATCGCAGCTTGCTGCTTGTGGCATACATCATTTTGGGGCTACTTGCCCTACCAGCGTGAAGAATCTTTCAGAAAAATCATCACAGATGATCCGAGGTTAATACGCACGGCAAAATTCTATAAGAATAAGTTTTCTGAGATTATCCCCTCAAAACGGGAAATGATGCAGATTCCTTCTTTCCGCAACAAGATAAGGAGCGATATGAAAAGTGTGCGTAAGAATCATCCCAAAAAGAATGGAAAAAAAGGCAAATTGTTCAGATTCAATAGAAAAAGACTCTGGCGTTCTTGGAAACGTGATCTTATCAATCATGAATATGACAAACGTATCAAGTACTGTTCTCCTTTCATTGAATATATATCAAAGACAAGAAATGATGCCTACAGATATGGAATGCTTTATAAAGCCAACCATGTTAGCATCCTGCGACTTGAAAGCTATGCCTTTGATGCTTATAAACGTTTTGACTATATCAAAGAACTCGTTGAAAAGTATGGCGCAATGGAGCATATTACTCGATATGCCACTGTATTATCTATGTCAGCTTTTCTTCTGCACATCCTCTTCATGAGATGCTGGAGATATGTCATTTTTTTGTGGATCTGCTTCCTAAAATATTTTGTCCCAGACTTGACAATACTCTTGGAAAAGAAATAAGAATAGATGTGGCTTATTACGAATAAAAAATGACTTCAAACAATATTTAAGAGTATAGAACGTTTTCCATATTAAAAGATTCAAAATATGACTGCATTGGAGAAATATATTTGGATAGTAAGAACACTCTATAACAAAGGAGATAGAGGGTTGTCGCTGAAAGAACTCAACGACAAGTGGATACATGACGAGAACATCAGTAATGGAGAGCCTTTGCCACGGCAAACCTTCGACCGGTGGAAAGGAAACATTCTGATGATACTCGGCGTGAACATTGAATGCCGGTTAAAAGGCGGTTACCGGTATTACATCTCCAACCCTGAATGTTTGAGTGAAGGTGGGCTGGTCCGTTGGCTACTGGATACGTATTCTACAGCAAATACCCTGTCGCAAAGCACTCAGTTGAAAGACAGAATTCTTGTTGAAGAAATACCATCCAACCGTAACTACTTGACAGACATCATAGAGGCGATGAAGAGTAATAAAGTGGTAACGTTGACGTACAAGAGTTTTATACATGGCTCCTCTCATACGTTTTCTGTAGAACCTTACTGCCTAAAGATGTTCCAAAAAAGATGGTATTTATTGGCGAAGAATCTCGTTGATAACAATCTGCGTATCTATGGGCTTGACCGTTTGGAAAATTTTGAGGAAACCAAAGAGCATTTCACGATGCCCAAGAATTTTGATGCAAACACCTATTTTTCCTCATTCTATGGAATAGTAACAGACGAGACCATCTCATTGCAACGCATTGTGGTTCGGGCAAATAGACAACATCAGCATTATCTTCGTTCTCTGCCATTGCATCCTACGCAGAAAGAGATATTCACCTGCAAGGACTACGCAGACTTTGAACTGACATTGCGACCTACCTATGATTTCATTATGGAATTATTGAGTTTTGGAGCAATGATTGAAGTGATGGAACCACAATCCCTACGACAGACCATGAAAGGTTGGGTAAGTGACTTGTGGGAGTTATATGAAAACGACTAACCAAATATAGATTATGGAAAGATTTGATATTAACAAAGAACTCAAAAACTTAGAAGGACTGTCTGTCAGAGCTAAATGCTCTGCATTGGATGACCTATGCTGTACGCTAAGAGAAGCCATATCAGATATCAGTAATGCCAAAAATGAGATTTTGGAAGAATACGAGCGTTCTTGCCGAAAGAAATTCATCAATGAGATCAATTCGAAGATTAAAGCAGACTTCGATGGCAGAATACCCTACGTGGACAATTACGGATATAAAGTTAGCTACGATGGGATTCCCACGTATATCAACTTCTCATGTATAGAAGGAGAATGGTATATCTATTTTACTATATTGGAAGGTAGCCTGAAGCCTGTAAAAGAACTTGCCAGAAAAATGGGAGGTGATTCCGAATCCTTGGAGCTACGTGTTTCAGAAGAAGAACTTGTGTATAAATTCTGGTTCGCTTTTCTCGAATCAGATGTCTTCTTCAATTTAGTTCAAGAAAATATGGCAATAGACCAAGAAGTTATTTTTAAGTTTGGTAAATTAGCTAACAATGTCTGTTCAAAAGAATGGAAGACTATGCCGTTGGAATCCATGGATTCAAGAACAGATTGGGTTGTAATTCTGACTGATGACGCAGAAGCTTATCTCAATGAAATAAATGCGATAGTCACAAAAATGAAACGCCCTATAACTTGTTTTGTGATAGATTTGCATCTTTGTGCTAATTATAAGCATTTGCAGAAACTGTGGGACAATTATATCATGACAGACGTGGAATCTGTAGGAATACTTCTTAATTTTATACATCATCACTTGGTGAATCCAAGTAGGATATGTTTCTCCATACAAGAATTCAGAGAATACAGCGTTACATATCCACTTGTGAGAGCTGTCTCTACTGAAATCGGGAAGAATGTCACAATTGATTCTAACGCAAAAGCTATATATTATGGTCTATGCTTCGAACTGAATTGTGAATTTGCAGATTCTTACATGAATACGTTTAATGAAAATTTAGACGAAATGGGTGAAGATATTGGTTTGCAGTGGTCTATCCAAAACTCTACAGACAATGTTGTAGAGGTTCTATACTTGTACGAACCAAAAGTTTAATTATAAAACATATTAATTATGAACAATTTAACAAAACAACTGGCTAACTTATACGAGCCAAAATGGAATGAACTGAAACAACAGTTGGAAGCCCAAGACATCAAGGTGCAAGCACCTTTTATGCTGGGTGTAGCATTGGAACATAACAACCAAGGAGGTTATGATGACGAGAGTTGGTGGACTGATGCCGACTTGAAAGTCATGGTGTTCGGGAAAGAACCTAATATATGGCCAATACCACAACTTGAGGATGGCTCACAGGTTCAATCTGACGATTTCATTGAGTTATACCAACGTTTCTATTCTGACAACTATAAGGGGCAGTATTTTCTTACAGACTCAGACAACAAGTTGGCTCAGAATAATTTCTTTAACATAGGGTTTAATGGCATTATGTCGGGTATTCATGAATTTATCAATAATAGTTATCCAAACAAACGTGTCGCTTACCTTTGGAATAATGTATCAAAATTGTCAGCTATTGGTAAAAAGCACAGTGTGTCTAAAACTGTTCATAAGTTGGAGGAAAAGTATTTCCATGTAATCCCAAAGGAAATTGAGATTCTGAAGCCAGACATTCTCATTTTCCTTACAGGACCAGGCTTGGATGTTTACTATGGTTACATCCGTGAGAATTTCACAGTAATGGGAACCCCTAAGCCTTTAGCACAACATAATGTTAATGCAGTATCCAAACTCAACATAGCAGAAGTAAAACTTGCCTACAAGACATATCACCCAGCCGCACGTATCACAAAAGAAGAAAAGTGGGATTATTACCATGCCATCTTGGATGACATCAAGGAGCATATCCCTGATATTTTTCTAAAAGACAAATAAGTAAACTTATGGGAATCGCAACATTTAATAGCATATTGCACCATATGCGGAATAGAAACGCTGATAGTACGGATGATGACATCTTTGAAGATGAACTCCATAATACTATACGTAGGCTGAATTTTGCTGAAGAACAGGATGAAGCTAAGACTCTCCTGTCCGACCTTCGGTCTATGGCAGAAAAACAAAAAATCTGCCTTGTTGAGTATGTGCTTTTGGATTTTGTCATGGGAAAGGGATGTACGGAATGTTCGAAAACCGTTTGCGAAGATACTTTTGGCAAGCATCCTACGTTTGCCGACATGATGCGCCATCCTTGGTTCAAGCACCTGATGAGTCATCCTGTAGCAACAGAGCCCTACAGTCCGCTTCTTCCTATAGTACGTAATGATGCCTACTATTGGCATAGCTTCCATTTTCCTCTATTCTACTATCTTCAGAAAGGTAACAGTTTGGCTTTGGAAGTATTGGAGCATCTTGCGGCTAAAGGCGACATTCTTTCCATGGAGCGTGTGTCACTTTACTACTTCGATAAATGTCAATTTTCCAAGGCGTTTCTTTTATTTAAAGCTTTGCATGAGAAAATGCAGACAACCGAATGGTATGATTGGACGATTAAGCAACAAATCACCTACAAACTCGCTCATCTATATACCTATGGAGAAGGTGTGGAGCAAGATCTTTGCAAAGCCTCACAATACTACAAAGAACTTGATAGCGGCTACAACTGGGGAAACAGAGCCCAATACCAGTTGGGAAGAATGGCAGAGAAAAGGCATAACTATATAGAAGCGATGTGGTACTATAGGAAAAATATTGATAGCCACGAGTACAGTAGATATTGCGTCTACAGAGTAGATAAGCCGAAAGACTTGTTTCCACTTCGATTGGAGATTGCTTTTAGACAGATGAAGAAGAAACTCAACACCATAGTTGACAGTCTGACACTTGCAACTTGCCAAAAATGTAACGACATGGTCCTTCAGTTGAAGGTCATGATGAATGCAATAGTCACAATTGAATGGGGTGATGGTGAAACTGAATCAGTAAAATGGAAAGTAGACGACTGGGGAGAGGTAAAGCATTCCTATCAATCGCCAGGCTATTACTGTATTACAATAAAAACAGACGAGGAGAACGTATTGACGAGATTCCATATTGTTTCTCACAAGGCAATATGCTCAATAGACGTTTCAGGCTGTAAGGGATTGACGCATCTATTGTGCCCAAATCAAATGTTGAAACAAATGTCTTTAAGCAAGACTGAATATCTCTCTGTGCTTGATGTACATGGAAATAGGCTGCAAAGAATCAACCTCAGAAAGAATCCGTTGCTTACAATCGTTGATTGTTCTAACAATCCGTTGCAAAAGATAGAAGCAGTGAAGCATCCTCCATTCAGTTTAATGTGCATCAGAAAAACAAGGCTGGGAACTAAAGCAAAAAGGAGATTTCATGAAATCGTTCGTTTGAATGCAGGTCGATTATTGAGTGAGGGCTTTGTAAACCAATTGACAGAGCCGCTTTTGCCTACATTGCTGTTTTATATAAAGAACAGCACTTGGGAAGATGTCTTGACATGCTTGCAACAGGAAAACGAAGATTCAAAGTTAAATAATAACTTCATGGTATTGCACAGAGTCTATGCCTTGCTTAAAGCATATCGTCACGTCACTCCGTGCCCATACAAAAATGGTTTTATGGGGGCGTCAGGAACATGTGTCGTTATTGCGCATAAGTTTAAATCTAAAATAACGGAGCAAATAGTAGAGTGTGAGGCTTCCGAAGAAGAATTCTATTTGTATGAACGCCCTTGGAGCATGATTCTTGGAACACCAGTAAAAGCATGGGACAATCGTTTGCCATTCATGATGCTTCCACAACATCCAAATGCCTACTATGCAGCCATGTGCTTATATAATATGGTGAACAATGAAAAAGAAATGAAGAAACATAAAATTCCAAAGATCGTTTATGGCAAAGAAACTTTCTAAAATAATTTTTCTTGACTTTGATGGTGTTCTGAATACAGAATACCATCAAAGACAATTACAGTTTGAAGGAAAAATATGGCAAGACAGGCACGGTGCCAGCTTTGATCCCGAAGCCGTAAAACAGCTGCAAGCCATAGTCGATAAGACTCATGCAGACATCGTAATAGAATCCTCATGGAAATATCTTGGCTTGGAGGCTATGCAGGAAATGTGGCAAGACAGACAACTGCCAGGAAGAGTAATTGACATTACTCCTTCTGTTGTCAGTGATAGCCTGTTGCTTTCTGCAGATTTGGATCAAACCTCCCCATCAGCACTTCATTGTAAAGGTGCAGAAATAGCCTCATGGCTTTATGATAACAATATACAAGATACCCCGTATGCCATTATTGATGATGAGTATGTTATCTTGGAATCTCAACTTCCACATCTCGTATTGACAAATCCTTACGATGGGCTTACCGAAGAATTGGCAATGAGAGCCATCAACATATTGAATCAACAATAAAACTTTCAAGGAATTTTAATTTAGTTCTAACCTGTCATAAATAATGGGGCACCATAGCCATACCTTTGCACCCAATAGCGTAATTAAATTTTCAAAGATATGGCAAATGATAAGTTAAACAAAGAGTTGGTTTCTCGTATGATGGACGATGCTGCATGGAAAGAACTCTCCAAAGACTTTCCATGGACAGAACAGTTGCTTGAGAAGTATATGAACTATGTGGACTGGAAAGAAATTTCAAGAAACTACGATGTAGTGTGGACCAAAAGCCTACTTGAAAAATTCAAGCACAGACTTGACTGGCACGAATTGACATCAAACAGTAGTACACTATTGTTTACAGAAGACAACATAGAGACATTTAAGGATTGTTGGGATTGGGAAGTGCTATCAGACAAGTCTTGTATCGACATGACCCACGAACTTTTAATCAAGTATGCTGACAGATGGAATTGGGCATACATAATAGATCGATATGGTGACGATACTATTACCTACAATGAGGAATTTCTCGAAAAGTATGGAGATTATATTTCTGCATCAGAACTGGGCGGTTCTAAGCTGTGGGACAATATTATCGAACACCGCATAAAAGCGATCAAAAAGAAAATTCTGTCTTAAATTATTATTTTAGGTACCGATACACGACTATTGGCAAAGGAAAGCAATGCATATGGCTTTAGTTTCAAATACTCTAAAGCCACATGCATAGCTTTTTATCTACCAATCAGTTGCCAATGTCTTGGCCGAAGAAATGGCAAGGATGAATGTAGAGGAATTGGCTAGGCAACTGGATTGCAGCAGCAAGATTTTTTCATCCTCTTTCAGGAACTTGCTTTCACCCCTCACTTCTATTATATAAGAAGTCTTATGGTAAATAGGATATTTGCAGTACACCCTATTGAGAGGAATCACCATATAACTTTAGCAATTAGTTTTTTTAATGATAAAGCATTTAAATTGCATTGCAAGGATTATGATAAATAGTAAATTAAATATGGTCTGTATAATGTAATATCAGCCTCTCTTTTATGCCGTAAATATTAATATCCTATTCTAATTAAGACATGAATGTTATTAGTAGTCTAAAAATAATCGTAAATCTTTAAAGAAATACGTTTAAAAATTTGGAGGTTACATAAAATCGTTGTAACTTTGTGCGCATAATAAAATTATAGCAATCATGAGAATTAACAAGATAGATATTGTAAACTTTAAAGGATTCCAGCGTGAAATGAGGGAATTCAAGTCGAATCTTACAGTGGTTATTGGCAACAATACCGCAGGTAAGACTACTTTGCTCAAGACTTTACAGATAGGATTGGGTGCCTATTTGCAATGTTTGAGTAAACTGCCTAGTACAGTACAATATCGTCGCAACTTTAGTATTCATGATCGCTTTATGGCATTTGATTCAACAGAAAAAGATTATGTCCCAAACGGAGAGCGTACTCGCATCACAATAGATGCAGATTTCTACGTTACTGATTCCATAGAAAATAATGAGCCACAATTTACTCCTATTTCTATTTCATGGTCTCGCGAATTCACTGGTAGTACCACAACTCATAGCAGATCATGTGCAGGGGAACTGATGACTATGGTTTCAGACATGGAAGCCAAAAGATATGAGCATCATGATGGTGCAATATATCCATTAGTCTTATCTTTCGGAGCCAAGAGAACCAGCGATGCCCAGATGAAGATTACCCGTAAGATAAAGGAAAGAGCGTCTAGAATAGAGAAAGCCTACAAATTTGCTCTCCATGACAAGGTTGACTTTGATGGTGCTATGGAATGGTTAGCTCGTTACGATAAAAATGTCAGGGATGGAAAAGAATTTGAGGGAACTCGCGAAGCTTTCTTTGAGGCACTGCAAACAGCTATTCCTGCTTTGTCAGAAATCGATTTTGATCATGGTGAAATAGAAGCTGTGGTATCGGTAACAGGACATATTCCCTCTCGCCATCATTTCTCTTACATGAGTGATGGACTTCAGTCAATGATTAATATTGTAGCAGAGATTGCCCATCGTTGCATCGAATTAAATGGTTGCTTGGGACGGAATGCTGTTAAAAAGACACCTGGTGTTGTGATGATAGATGAGATTGCTCTCTATCTGCATCCTCATTGGCAAAAGCATGTGCTTCAGGATTTGGCTCAGGCTTTCCCTATGATTCAGTTCATTGTATCTACCCATAGTCCATTTATCGTTCAGAGTCTTCAAAAGAATCAGCTTATCAGCTTCGATGAAAATGTAATGATAGAAGGTGAACCTTACCGAGAATCATTAGAGGATATTACTGCCGATCGAATGGGTTTGGAACAGAATATTAGAAGTAAAAGATTTCAGGAGATGCAGGAAATCGCAAAAAATTACTTCAAGTCGATACAAAACGGAGAAGAAGACAAGAAATTATTGGAGAAGCTAAGAGAGATTGAAGCTACCTTCAGCGATAATCCTGCCTATCTTGCTTTATTACAATCTGAATATAATACGAAAGGAAATTAGCCGATGAGACCAGTAGAGAAAAAGAATGTTGGCGAAACTGTCTCTTATGTAAATTCCAAGAATCAAACAATAACAGAGACTATACAAGAATACTATTCTCCCTATAATAATGCCAAAATGCCATTATTGGGTAATCTTGGCTGGTTTTGTTCTTATTGTGAAGGAACCCATTTGCCAAATGAACTCGCAGTGGAACATATTGAACCAAAAGGAACAAATGGAGAAGAGACGGCATGGAATAACTTTTTAATATCCTGTGGTATCTGTAATTCCACAAAAGGGCACCCTGAAATTCATGAAGAGGATTATCATTGGCCACATACTGATAATACTTTCAGAGACTTCATCTACACTGCAGGTGGAGCGGTCATGCTGAATCCTCATTTGGATGAAGATGAAAAGGGCAAAGCCAAGAAACTACCTCAGTTCGGGATAAGAAATAGTGCCTAAAAAAGTTGGTAATCTCCGATATTTTTTGTATCTTTGTAGTTGAAATCCAATTAGTTACAAACATAA